>JBFHDT010000279.1:0-3628 GCA_041584575.1 Porticoccaceae bacterium | reverse complement strand
GGTGCCATTACGCGAAGGGGGATTGCTCATCATCCATGAGCGCAGGTAATGGCAATCGCCGGTAACCAGGGTGTTTACCAAAAGCGGCGGCAGTGAAAAATTATAAATAATATGAGCTTCGTTGGCATTACCGAAGTAGGATAAATTCTCCTGGTTGGGGATATTGGTTTCGGTGATCAACAGGGCGTCGGGTTTGCTGTGCTCGATGAGTGTGCGCAACAGCCGCACCACTTCATGGGTTTGAGGTAGATTAAGGCAGTCGCTGCCAATGACTTTCCAGAGGAAAGCGATAGCGTCGAGGCGGAAAACCTCAATACCCCAGCGTAGGTAGAGCGCGATGATGCGTACGAACTCTAGCAAAACGTCTGGGTTTTTGAAGTTGAGATCAACTTGATCGGGGCTGAAAGTACACCAGACATGTTTTTTGCCGCTGGCGGTATCGACCTCGTTGAGCAATGGGCTAGTACGCGGGCGAACCACTGATGTGACATCATCATCGAGTTTGGCCGTAAAAAAATAATCTTTGCCGGGTGATTTGTCGTTAATAAAATTCTTGAACCATTCACTTTCTGCGGAGCAGTGATTAATAACCAGGTCGGCCATTAATTTGAATTTATCCGTCAGTGCCTGGATGTCCTCCCAAGTGCCAAGTTCGGTATTGACGGCGCTATAGTCAATAACAGAAAAACCGTCATCCGAGCTAAAGGGATAGAAAGGGAGGATATGAACAATGGATATCAGATCGCTCAGATAGTTGTTTAAAAAGTTACTCAGGGTTTTCAGCGGCACCTCACCCGGGTTCTTTACTGTGTTGCCATAGGTGATGACGGCAATATCGTTTTGATCCCAGTGGTTTTGGAACGGGGTTGCTTCGTGGCAATGGTTGGCATAATCCATAATCTCGATAATTTCATTAGCGAGCAGGGCGGTATCTGTTTCTGGATAGAGATACGCAAGATGGGCTTCAATACGAAAACGCAGTTCGTTTAGCGGTGGGGCGGTCATTGGCTTACGGTTTTCCTGAAAACTCTTGTAGGTCTGCCTCTACGGCGTCGTGTAGTTGGGGCAGAATGTCGGGAATAGCACTCATTACCCGGTTCCATGTGGGAATAAAAGGCGTTTCCATAGGTTTTTCCAAAAATCGATTACCGGCTTTAATAATATTCTCAGCGAATAATTCGACGGCGCTTTCCTCTTCGTGTACGTCGAGCGTGAGACCGTTAATGATGGCATCATTGCGGTAGGTCTCAACAAAATCGAGGGCAATTCTGAAATAGCTGGCTTTAATTGAGCGGAAGGTTTCTGTGGTAAATACATGACCAACGGTAGCCAATTTGCGAAACAAAGCTTTGCTGATGTCCACTGACATTTTTGACAGCCCTTGCTGGTCATCGTCGATAGACATGCTCTGATGTTTGTGGTCGTAGCTGTCGGCAATGTCAACCTGGCAGATACGGTTGGTGGCGTAATTGCGCTTCATTTCTGATAGAACACCGATTTCCAGCCCCCAGTCACTGGGAATGCGAATATCATTGATGACATCTTTGCGCATTGAAAATTCGCCGGCCAGTGGGTAGCGAAAGCTGTCGATATAATCGAGATATTCCGAAGGCCCCAGGACTTTTTTCAAGGCGCGAATCAAGGGCGTAACCAGGAGACGGCTGACTCGGCCATTGATACGGCCTTCCGCAGTGCGGGCGTAGTAGCCCTTACAGAATTCATAATTAAAACTGGGGTTGGCAACAGGGTAAATCAGCCGGGCGAGTAGCGCTCTGTCATAAGTGAGAATGTCGCAGTCGTGCAGCGCCACGGCTTGGCCACGTCCCGAAGAGAGCATATAACCCAGGCAAAACCAGACATTGCGACCTTTACCCATTTCTCGAGGGGCGAGGCCATGTTGCTCGAGAAGACCATCGATGGCTTGCAGGCGAGGGCCGTCATTCCACAACACTCTGACACGTTGGGGCAGGCGGGAAAAGAAGGACAGGGCGTGGCGATATTGTTCCTCATCGGCGCGGTCGAGGCCAATAATAATTTCTTCCAGATAGGGAACCTGGGCCAGGTTATCAATAATTTTAGGTAGGGCAAGGCCCTCTAATTCAGAAAATAGCGAGGGTAGCACTAGCGACATAGGCCGGGTTTTTGCGAAAGACAGCAATTCTTCTTCGACTGCGTCCACTGGTCTGCGAGATAGATTGTGTAATGTTGTGATGATGCCATTCTGGTAAAAATCACTCATTTCTCTTGTCCTTGTCAGTTACGTTAGAAAGCTGTGCCAGAAAGTTAGGTTTGCTCATTACGCTTGAGGTCTGTGTCAGATGGGCGATCAGTGTTTTAGGCTGAACAAGTTGAGTTGGTTTCCATGCATCCACTGAACAATTGTACCTATTTAATCATTCAGCTTTTTAATAAAGCTTGCAAAGCTTGACTCCAGCCACTTGGCCCATAGCCCTGAGTGAGTACTGTGTTTTCACGTTGCACGGGGGGCGGGTTATGCGCTGGTGAGCGGATAATCACTGGGATGTCAGCCTCTTCCAGCATGGCGATATCATTTTCACCATCACCCAGTGCCACGGTTTTAAGTTCGGGCCTCGTTTGATGATAGAGCGCCGCCAGCCAGCGCATGGCTATGCCTTTGTCGCTATTGCCAATGACATGGATAAAACGCCCCCCTTTAAGCAAGCGTAGAGAGTGCCCAGTGATAAGCTGGCGAAACTGCTCGAATTTTTCTTCGCTATCCTGCCAGATAATGGGTTCGGAAAAATCGCGCTGCAGGGCCTGCTCTGCCTGAGCTGTTGATAGACTCGTGAGCTCAACAAGTTCAGCAGTAGACATGTCATTGAAGCCGGTAAAGGTAAATTGAGCACGTAAGGGTTTAAGTATGTCGAGTATGTGTTGGCGCCGTTCTCCCATCGTGATTAGTTGGAACCCTTGGGGGACAGGATCGCTAGTTGATTTGTCTAAGGTGCGATTTAGCTGAGCTGGTAGGGTCAAAGGGTAGCCGATGGGTATGGCTATGCCACCACCGTTTTCAACAATCATCGGGTGCTGATTGTTTAGCGTCTCGCGCAGGGTAAGCAGTTCTGCCAGTGTTTTACTGGTGTTGAGAATCCAGACGACACCTAGTTTATTGATTGATTTTATCGTTTCCTGGGCTGGAGCGAAATTGTAATCGTGGTGGTCAAGTAAGGTGCCGTCTAGGTCGGTAAAAATTAACAGGTCGGGTGTGGTTACCTGGTCTGTCAGTATCAAAGGTTTGGTCATTATCCTCGCGGCTCACTGTCAGCTAAAGGCGTTTTATCTAAGGGCGCTTTGTAGCGCACATTCGCAATAGTGTGGTCTTCATTCAATGCTAACAATATATCAGCCTGTTTTGGGAGTTGTTCCAGGTTATGACGAGTCAGTCGCTCATAGTGCTGGATAAAGCGAGTAATGCCTGCTTTGTCCATAAGTTGCGTGACATGTTTGGGGGCGTTGTTGGCTGTTACGGTGGCCGCCAGTTTTTGTTCCTGCTGCCAACGCCAGCGATGAATACACTCAAAATTAGGCGCTTTCAACATAATCAGCAGGTCGTTACAGGCAAAGAGTTCTCTGTAAGTGGTTTGTAGTTTTTCGTTAACATAATGTC
>JBFHDT010000278.1:0-3628 GCA_041584575.1 Porticoccaceae bacterium | reverse complement strand
TTTCATGGGTTCTGTTTGAGTCATTCTTGTCTCGATAACAAAGCCAGAAATCGAACATCATGAGACAAGAGTAACTATTTAGCTCCTTAGCTTTAAGTTAAATGGGTAGATTGCGCAACTCTGGATCAATTTCACTGGCATTCCACAGTGTGTCAAATTCATTGGCGAGTTCCGTGGCATCGAGTGGTGACCAGTGCACGGCGTAGCCGATATAACGATTCAGGGATTGTTTATAGAGAATCCCTGCCTGATCGACGAGCATGAATTCGGTGTGGGAGACTTTGCACTCGGGCTTTAGTGTGCGCATTTGCACGCGGCTCGGGAGGCGATGAGAAAGTTGTAATAAGCGATGGCCGTTTTGCACCAGTAATTGGGGGCTGTGCACGAGAATATGAATCTCAGCGTAGGGATGTTGGCGGGCAAAATTAAATAAGTGATTACGTAGCTCGTCGTTGTCGAAAATGTTGGGATCAAGCCTGGGGCTGAAAATACGAATTTGGCGTTGGGCTCTTTGGGCCAGTTCCTTTGCTTGATGGCAAAAGCCCTCTACGTCATTCAAGGCAATATGGCGGCGCTCTTCTGCACTAATATCGACAGGTGGGGGGGCGACGCGGGGATTTAAAAAATGCTTTAGGGCGAGGGTCATATGTTGATGGGGTATACCGACATCGTAAAAAATGGCGCCGTCGGTTTTGAATTTTATGCCCTCGTAAAAGGGTATCGCATGTAGTTGGGCGTCAAGCTGGATACTTTCTAGTCCTGATTTTGCCGCAAAGCAAATAATTTGGCGCATAAGAGCCGAGCCAACACCGCACTGCCTGTGAGTCTTTAATACCGCCATGCGGCCGACTTTGTCACCCAGTAAACGGGCGGTACCCATGGCGACATTGTCAGCGCCGTAGGCGATCCAATGGATAGCACGCTTGTCCTCATCGCCAAATTCTTCTGCTTCTGGAACGCCTTGTTCGTCAATAAAGACCTCGCGGCGAATGCTCATTAATACTAGCTGAGATGTTGCCCAATCACACTGCTCAACATCAATCGGGAAAAAATCGATGTCACTTACCTCGCTATCACTCACTGCAATCTCCTGGGACTGATCCTTGTTGCGGCGATTGTTATCGGGTACCGCTGGCCTAACAGTTTTGTTATAGCATGTTTTGAAGGAGAGATGATTTGTCCTCTATCACGAAACGCCCAAGGTCTTTACTCGTAGCTGTCTACTGTTGCTCGCCACTAAATTCTTAGATAATGGTTGAACTCCATTACTCGAACTGGGTGCTCTGTGATGAAATTGTTTCGCCGTTCTTCTGTTGTCCTTTTTTTATTGGTGATAATTCCGGGTGCTTATTCTCAAGCTCCAGTATCACAAGCCCCCGCGATTATTGATTACGGCTCTCGTTTTCATCCGATTGTTGGCAACAAAGGCATGGTGGTTTCTCAGTCTATGCTGGCCAGTCAAATTGGTGCCGATATTCTGGGGCAAGGGGGCAATGCCATTGATGCGGCAGTGGCCACTGGTTTTGCTCTGGCGGTGACTCTGCCTCAGGCGGGCAATATTGGTGGCGGTGGTTTTATGCTGGTTTATCTTGCGGAGCAAAAACGCACCGTTGCCATCGATTACCGAGAAGTTGCGCCAAGTGCTGCTGTCAGAGATTTATTCCTTAATGAGCTTGGCGAGGTCGATGTTCCCAAAGCGCGCTTCAGTCATGCGTCGGCGGGGGTGCCTGGTAGTGTGGCGGGCTTGATTCACGCCCTTGAAAACTACGGTAATTTGTCATTATCGACGGTATTAAAGCCGGCGATCGAGCTGGCTGAAAAAGGCATTACTGTGACTCAACCATTGGCCTATTCTTTAGCCCGTTCTGAGCAGCGATTACGCAAGTGGCCGGCTTCTGTAGGCTATTTTTTTCGTGAAGATGGCAGTTTGTTACGTCCGGGTGATCGATGGCAGCAGAAAGATCTGGCTACCACCTTAGGGAAAATTGCCAGGCAGGGTCGGGACGGATTTTATAAGGGTAGCGTGGCCGATAAGATTGTTGCCCAGATGAAGCAACACGGAGGCTTAATAAGCCATGAAGATCTCGCCAATTACAAGGTGGTAGAGCGCGAACCTGTTATGGGTACTTATCGGGGCTACACGATTGCCGCGATGCCGCCACCCTCGTCAGGCGGTGTGCATTTAGTACAAATGTTGAATATTCTCGAAGGCTGGGAACTCGGCAAGCTCGGCCACAATAGTGCGGATTACTTACATCGTTTAATTGAAACCATGCGTCGGGCTTATGCCGATAGAAGTGAATATCTGGGTGATCCTGATTTTCAGCCGGTCCCGGTGGCTCAGCTTATTGATAAAAGCTACGCGCAAATATTGCGCAAGGGCATCAACCCTAATACGGCCAGTGCATCCAGCGACATTGCACCGGCTTTAAAGGCGCCTTATGAAAGCCCGCAAACCACGCACTATTCTGTTTGGGATGACGCCGGTAATGTTGTCAGTAATACCTATACCCTGAACTTTTCCTATGGCAGTGGTATTTCTGTCACGGGCGCGGGTTTTTTACTCAATAATGAAATGGATGACTTCTCTGCCAAGCCGGGAGTGCCCAATGCTTACGGTTTACTTGGCGGTGCAGCCAATGCCATTGAACCACATAAGCGACCGCTGTCATCCATGACACCGACTATTGTTTTCAAGCAGGGCCAGCCGGCATTTACGACTGGCAGCCCAGGGGGCAGTACGATTATTAATACCGTGTTGCAGACTGTGTTGAACGTCGTTGATTTTGAAATGAATATCGCTGAAGCGGCTGCGGCACCGCGTATCCATCACCAATGGCAGCCCGATAAAGTATTTGTGGAGCCGGGTTTGAACAGCGATACCCAGCGTTTACTCCGTGCTAAAGGGCACGATGTTGTGCCTTCAACACGGGTGATCGGGCGCACTCAAACGATCAGTAGTGACGGTAAGCATACTTACGGTGCCAATGACACGCGTTGGCCCGGTGGCGGGGCTATTGCCCAGCCTTAGTTGGGCTGGGCTTTTCCCGGTCAGGCTGTGGCTTTATCCAGTAAGCGATTCAGTTCTGATATGGCGACAGAACCCAGGCCACTGGCGAAATTCATCATTGCATCGAGATGAGTGCGTCGGCTGTGGGCAACCCGGACACTCGTTGCGGCGGCGATAACCGCAATTTTGTAGTATGAAAAAATATGGTAGTAAGCCAACGTTTCCATATCCACTTTATTGCCGCTGGCACGCTCATAGCGTGCGAGGAAATCGGACTGAGGCATTAGGCTACTGGCAAGCGGGTTTCCCGCCTCATCATTACCGCCGAAGAGCCCAAGCGTGGCCCAGGATAAGTCGTCGTGGTAGTCGCCGAAATAGGCCAGTTCCCAGTCAAAAATGGCATTAATTTCAAGTGCATCGGTGTACATAAAATTGCCGCTGCGATAATCACCGTGAATAATTACTGGTTCGCCAACAACCGGCATGTTTTCTTTGAGCCACAGTACCGCTCTTTCCATTATAGGGTGTGCAGATAAGGCGTCTTCATTCCAGGCTCGCTCCCATAGGCCGATAGCCCATTCATTAGCTTGCGTGGAGTTCGGTTCGGGGATGTCAAAG
>JBFHDT010000277.1:0-3629 GCA_041584575.1 Porticoccaceae bacterium | reverse complement strand
TTGACATCGATAAAGACAGCCTGATTGATTTGAGCGGCGAACTACTGGAAATACCCCGTGAGCCAGACGGCGTAAGCTGGGTATCAACTACCCAGTTTGTGACTGCCGACGAGGGTGATCTCGATGGAGGGACCCGTGGTTTCACGGTGTTTAATACCGATGGAACGGTCGCTCATGCGCCCGGTAATAGTGTAGAGCACGCCATTGTGCGACACGGGCACTACCCCGATGAGCGCTCGGGGAAGAAGGGTAACGAGCCTGAAAATGTTGAATTTGGCCAATATGGTGACGATAAATTTCTCTTTGTCGGTTCAGAGCGCGCCAGTGTGGTACTGGTTTATAAGATTCAAAATAATAAACAAAATCACTTTAGGAATCATTTTAAGGATCACTTTAGCAATCATTTTGGCAATCTTGTTAATAACGTTACAAATGTTAATAACAAAGGCTTTCAATATAGGAGATTTAACAAACACGCTGAAGATGGGTTCAACGGTAAAGAAGACAGGTGGTCAATGCTGAAGCTGAAACAGGCGTTACCAACAGCGGTTAAACCGGAAGGTTTACTGGCGATACCCCAGCGCAATCTTTTTATTGCCGCCGGGGAAGAAGATAGCCGCGATGATAAAATTCGCTCGGGTTTAAGTATTTATCAACTCGGTGATAAGGCGAATTATCCGACGATTATTTCTAAAGACCGTGACGATGGCACTCCCATACCCTGGGGCGCATTGTCTGGACTGGCGATGGATAGAGAAGAAAGCGACATAGCCTATGCCGTCCAGGACAGCTTCTATGAAAAAAGCCGTATTCTCAAGCTCGATGTTGAAGAGAGCCCGGCAAAAATTATTAAAGAAATAGTACTCTTTGATGACCTGGGTATTTTGGCCGCCATAGACCCTGCACTGGTTAACGATGACGGTAGCGTGAATCTTGACCCCGAAGGTATTAGCACCCGTGAGCAGGGCGGTTTTTGGTTGGCCTCAGAAGGTAAAGGTAGCGTTGGCAGCACCAGTCAACCTTTTGAAAGCTTGAACTTACTCCTTCGCATCGATAAAAACGGACTGATCGAAGATGTCGTGACACTGCCCGAAGCTGTCAATACTCGCCAGGTGAGATTTGGTTTTGAGGGCGTGAGTGCTGTTAGCCGTGACGAGGGAGAAGCGCTTTATGTCGCATTCCAGCGCGAGTGGACCGGAGATGCTGAGCAACATGCGCGCATCGGCCGTTACCACACGTCGACTCGGCAATGGACTTTTTATTACTACCCGCTTGAGGCAGCCGCATCGGATAATGGTGGCTGGGTTGGCCTGTCTGACCTGAGCTACCTTGGTAATGATGAGTTTGCCGTTATCGAACGTGACAATCAGGGCGGCCCCGATGCCGTCATTAAACGCCTGTACAGTTTTTCCATCGCTGGCCTTACACCAGATAATGACAGTGGCAATGAACCGGCTTTTCCCGTACTTAACAAAACGTTGCTGCGAGATTTAATGCCCGATATGGCCGCAAGCGGCGGTTTGACTCTGGAGAAAATTGAAGGTTTGGCAGTGACCCATGAAGGCACGGTGCTGGTGGTTAATGACAACGATGGTGTCGATGACTCTAACGGTGAAACCCAGCTGTTAAGGCTCGAAGGTTTGCTGGAATAAAATTAGTCGCGATTTAAAAATATGAATAAAAAAATAAAATAAAAAGTAAAGCTATCAGGCCCGAGCTATCAGTAATGGTGCTCGGGCCTTTTTATTCGACAAATTAAATACCGGTAGGCTGGTCGCTAAACAATGCGCGAATCCGTTTTCCCCCAGTACTTGTCTTTGAGAATACGCTTGTAGAGTTTGCCCGTGGGCAGGCGCGGTAGCTGGTCAATAAAGTCGACACTTTTGGGGCATTTATAGTGGGCGATATGTTCCCGTGCATAGGCCAGAATGTCGGCTGCCAGGGTATCGTCGCCGGTAATACCCTTAGGGGTTTCAACCACGGCTTTCACTTCTTCACCCATTTCCTCGTTGGGCACACCAACCACTGCGATATCGGCAATTTTTTTGTGCATGATCAGTGCGTCTTCTATCTCCTGAGGGTAGATGTTCACACCGCCGGAAATGATCATAAACGTGGCGCGGTCGGTGAGATATAAAAAACCGTCTTCGTCGACATAACCAATGTCGCCCAGCGCGCTCCAGTTGGGGTGTTCGGGGTGTTGGGCGTCTTTGGTTTTAGCGTCCTCCCCATGATAGATGAAAGGGACAATGGGCTGCTCGAAATAAATTAAACCCGGTTCACCTGCAGCTAGTTCGGTACCATCTTCAGCGCAGATATGCAGGGTGCCGAGAATAGGCGTGCCCACTGAACCGGGGTGTTTGAGCCATTCCTCCGGGGAGCAATGAGTGAGACCATTGAGTTCACTCCCCCCGTAATACTCATGAATAATTGGCCCCCACCAGTCGAGCATTTGGCGTTTGATGCCATCGGGGCAGGGCGCAGCGGCATGTATCGCGACCCGATGGGACGACAGATCGAAATGCTGTAGTTGCGCGGGGGGCATTTTTAACAGGCGGGTAAACATGGTCGGTACCCATTGGCTGTGGGTGACACGGTATTTCTCAATGGCCGCCAGTGCGCCGATTTCGTCGAATTTGGGCATCATAATCACAGTGCCACCGTTGGCCTGAATGCCGGTACAAAAGGATAGCGGCGCCGAGTGGTAGAGGGGGGCGGGCGAGAGATAAATGGTATGTTCATCGACGCCCCATACCTTTTGCTGCAGGGTACCGACAGCACCGGGGTTCTCGGCGATATCGCACTCAGGCAAAGCACGCAGAATGCCCTTGGGCCGCCCCGTGGTGCCAGAGCTGTAAAGCATGAACATACCGGATGGTTCGGCGGCGAGATTTTCCGCCGGGTAATTGGCAATAGCCTCTTCATAGGCTTCGTAGCCATCAACGGTCCCATCGACCATTAACCACGTGTGGCAGTTGGGCGCGAAGGGTTTCAGCGCTCCGGCGACCTCCCCCAAATGCCTGGACGCTACGAGTACTTCGGCGCCACAGTTGTCGACAATATAGCCCGCCTCTTCGTCGGTTAAATATTGATTGACCGTGGTTAAGTAGAGACCCGAGCGCAGGGCTGCCCAGATAACCTCGAAGTAGCGCAGGTTATTCTCCATAAAGATGGCAACGTGATCACCGGGGCGCAACCCTTTGGCCCACATCAACTGGGCGAGTTGATTGGAGCGCTCGTCCAATTGGCGGTACGTTGTAGTGGCACCACTGACCGAATCGATGACGGCAGCTTTGTTGGGGAATTCTTTTGCCCAATGACCTGGATACATGATTACTCTCCCGGTTTTATTATTAGTCTTGTTCTGCGGCCAATATATCTGCACTTAAAAGAATGTGCACTAAATACTATTGTTCAATCGTTGTAAAACCAGCACGTTGTATTGGATTGGCGTGGGGCTTGACGTTGATGCAGTTAAATAAAGTTGCACTTCATTTTTTGTTATTTGGGCTTTTAAGTATTTTGGCTTTGAAGTGCTTGGACTTTCAATAGAGGGCCGTTTATCCTGCGGCCTTTTAGGCATAGGTGTATTTGTCGTAGCGATGGGCTCTGAATTGATAAAAGGTTTT
>JBFHDT010000276.1:0-3631 GCA_041584575.1 Porticoccaceae bacterium | reverse complement strand
GCCAGTAAATAATGGGGTGTTGCTCGGGCAGGTTCGAACCCCAGGCCATTAATACATCGGTATGGTCGAAATCTTCGTAGCTGCCGGGGGGGCCGTCGGAGCCAAAAGAGCGCTTGTAGCCCGATACGGCGGAGGCCATACACAAGGTGGTATTGCCATCGTAGTTGTTGGTGCCTATCACACCGCGTGTGAGTTTCCCCAGGGTGTAAAACTCTTCGGTCAGTAGTTGTCCGGTGGAGACAATGGCGAAGGAATCGCGACCATGCTTTTGCTGAATATCGCGGATTTTATCCGCCATGGTGTCGAGAGCGTTATCCCAGCTGGTTTCGCGGTAAGCCTCGCCAATTTGCTCGCGTATAATAGGCTTGTCGCCACGGCCAGCAGAATCAAACAGCTCGTGCTCAAAAATACCTTTTACACAGAGCTTGCCGCGGTTAACGTCAGCCCCGCCTACACCCCGAGAGCCGACGATTTTGCCATCGGCATTTTTGCCAATTTCAATAGAGCAACCCACGGAGCAATAACCACAGGTGGAATAGCTCCACTCGGTGATTTTTTTGTCGACCATGACGATAGGGTTTTTTGTATTGCGACCAAGTAGCATGAGGCTGAACCTTTAAAAACAAAGGAAAACTTATAAAAGCAATTAATATACCAAGCTTGACCCGGTGTCGAATCAGTACCGAGGTGGCGGGCTGTTGAAAGTGTAGACCCTCAACTCACCCGGGTCACTGCTCGTATGGGGCTATTAGGGCAGTAGCAGACTATTCTTGCTGACCAGTACAACATTGCCACCAACCCGTAGTGCGGTGGCTTTATCGGCATGATTATCCATTTCTATAGCGAGCACACTACGGCGGGTTTCGACCGTGCCGCGATCAATAATGAAGGTGTAAGTGCCCTCGCGAATAGCGTCATGGGAGCCGAGGTAGCCGGTAAAACAGGGCATGGCAGAACCAATGGGTGGGTCTTCGTGAACGCCAATACTGGGACCTAATAAGCGGGCATGAAAGTCTGTATCGCTGTTGTCCGTTTTATTACTGAAGACCAGTATTTCCTGAGCGGCCATGGCAGGTGCGCTGGACTGACTCCAGGCCTTCATATCGAAACGTGCTTTACGCACGGCGGCTTGAGATGCCAGGGGCAGAATTAAATAGGGAAGGCCAATGGACACCAGGCGCGTTTGAAAGGTGTGGGTGTCGATATCACTTTCATCAATGGACAGCAGAGCAGCAAGCTCGCTGGCACGGGGTGTATAACGGTCAATTACCGGGTCGCTGGTTAGCGAGAATTGAACAAACAGTGGCTCGCCTTCGCGTTGTTCAATGTTAACGCTCAAGTCACCGGCCTTTTGTTGGAAGCAGACAGTGGCTTTACCATCATTGAGTGTAATTAGACCCTCCTCAACCAGTGCTTTAGCAGTGGCGAGTACAGGATGGCCAGCAAAACTGATTTCTTTATGGGGGGTAAAAATGCGCAGTTTAAAGTCATTGTCTTGTTCGCCGGGGCTAACAAAAACGGTTTCTGAGAGATTTAGTTCCCTGGAAATTAGCGACATTTGCTCATCGTCAAAATTCGCTGCTGCAGGGAATACGGCAATTTGAGCGCCTTGAAAGAGGGTTTGAGTAAAAACATCGGCAGTGTAATACGTGTGAGACATAGCAGTATCCTTGGCTTAGCTGGCAACCAGCACGTTGCCGCCGGCAACTTTGACGGGGAAGGTGGCAATAGAGACGCTGTCGTCTTCAAAACATTGCCCGGTGCTCAGGTCAAAGTGCTCTTTTAACACTGGCGATGCAACAGCGATTTGATCACCGATGCTACAAAGTATACCCCGGGCAAGCACATTGGCTTCACTGAAGGGGTCGAAGTTGCTAATGGCATAAACCGCATCATCACCACTGGTGCGAAACAGGGCAATTTGTGTCTCTTTGGGGGTGTCGGCATGTAATAGCGCAGCAACACCCGCATTGAGGGGGAGGTCTTGTAGAGCGCAAATGCGGGTCCAGTTCTGGTCTTCTGTCACTGTGTCTTCCTGTGCTTTTTTTGTGAGGTCATTCATGCGGTTACCGCTTCCTTTTCGTCTTTGCGAGCGGGGCGAATTTGTTCGCGCTCTTCAACGAAGACAACATTGCTATCGGCTTTGTTGCTGTTTATGAAGGGACGGAACATCAGCATTTTCTCTTCATCGTCGATGGTGGTTTTCCACTCGCACTGGTAAGTGTCGATGACCTTGGCCATTTCGGCCTCAAGTTTATCGCAAATGCCCAGGGAGTCATCGATAATCACTTCGCGCAAATAATCGACGCCGCCATCCATGTTATCCATCCAGGTAGAGGTGCGCTGTAAGCGGTCAGCCGTTTGCACATAGAACATCATAAAACGATCGGTGTATTTAATCAGTGTCTCTGTATCGAGGTCAGTGGCAAATAGATCTGCGTGACGAGGGCGCATGCCGCCGTTGCCACAAACATACATATTCCAGCCGCTTTCGGTGGCGATAATGCCCACGTCTTTGCTCTGGGCCTCGGCACACTCGCGGGTACAGCCAGAGACGGCAGACTTGATTTTGTGCGGCGAGCGCAGTCCTTTGTAGCGGTGCTCAATTTGCAGTGCCAGCGCGACGCTGTCATTCTGGCCGTAACGACACCAGGTGCTGCCGACACAGGACTTAACTGTGCGAAGGGATTTGCCGTAGGCGTGGCCGGTTTCAAAACCTGCGTCGACCAGCTCTTTCCATATTTGGGGCAGTTGTTCGAGTCGTGCACCGAATAAGTCAATACGTTGCCCGCCGGTCACCTTGGTGTAAAGATTGTATTTCTTGCCCACTTCACCCAGCACGATCAGTTTATCGGGGGTGATTTCACCACCGGCAATACGCGGCACAATGGAATAGGTACCGTCTTTTTGCATGTTGCCCAAGTAACGGTCGTTGGTGTCTTGCAGGCCGAGGTGTTCGGGTTCGAGTACGTAGTCATTCCAGCAGGAGGCTAATATTGAGCCAACTGTCGGTTTGCAAATTTCACAGCCGTAGCCCGTACCGTACTGGGCTAGTAAGTCCTGAAAGGTTTTGATTTCGCCGACGCGCACCAAATGGTAAAGCTCCTGGCGGGTGTGGGGGAAGTGTTCGCAAATATCGGTGTTGACCTCGACACCCATTTTTTCCAGTTCGCTATTCAATACTTGTCCGACGAGTGTTTTACAGCCGCCACAACTGGTGCCGGCATTGGTGGCCAGCGTTAAGTCACCGAGCGCCGTGGCACCGTCAGAAATGGCCTGACAGAGCTGACCTTTGGTGACGTCATTACAGGAGCAAATCTGTGCGCCGTCGGGTAGCATATCGACACCCATACCAGTGGCACCGTTGCCATCGCGCTGGGGCAGAATCAGGGCGTCGGGAAATTCCGGCAGGGGGATGTCGTTGAGGGTCATCTGCAGCAAGGTGCCGTAGTCTGTCGCATCGCCGACTAATACCGCACCCAGCAGGCGAGTGTTATCTTCACTAACGACGATCTTTTTATAGATCTCTTCGGTGCCGTCAACGTAGGTATATTCTTTGGCGCTAGGAGTGTTGCAGTGGGCGTCACCAATACTGGCAACATCAATGCCCATTAGCTTTAACTTGGTGCTC
>JBFHDT010000275.1:0-3632 GCA_041584575.1 Porticoccaceae bacterium | reverse complement strand
CTACTGCTGAGCATCTCCGCACGCAACGCCAAGCGTAATCTGTCGAATATTCGCTTTCGCCTTCCCATGTCTAGGGCCGATATCGGTAACTACCTGGGCCTGACCGTCGAAACCGTAAGCCGCGTTTTCAGCCGCTTTCAAAAGCAGAGCCTTCTCGCCGTAGATAAAAAAGAAATTGAAATTCTGGATGTTCCCGGCTTACAACAATTGGCAAATACCTGATAACTGACTATCTCTTTAGCGTGCTTAACACTCTAAAACGCAGCTCAGACCGGTAGAGTTCTGCCTTTGGCAGACGGACAAAAACACCTGGCTAAGTTTTATTTTTTATAACCAACCCTGCTAAAACAAATCGGCAAGCATCGCCCTTTCTTCTTTACTTAAGATATCCTCTGGTTTTAGCTGTTGATTAAGGCGGGGGCTATTGTCAATACTCCCTCCGGACTGTCTTCTTGAGATACTGCGACGCTCGAAAGCTCGTCTGTCGAGCGTACGTCTATCTGTGCGCGGCCACATAACATATTGGCGCTCAATATTTTTTTGCCACTCGACACTACCAAACACAAAATGCACCAGGCGTCTTTCATCCAGACGACGTTCACATTCTCTACGCTTTCCCTGTCTAAAATCTCTGCTACCCATATCCTAAATCACATCCATTTCTGAGAACACACACTGCTCCAAGCAGCGGGAAGAGTATAATTCCGAGTCTAAGTATAGTAAAAAATTCCCTTTTTTCGTGTTCTGCCTCAATTAGGGGTGCTAGCAGCCTGCCATCACTCCCCGTAAAGCTGCTTGAAGCGAACTGTATCAAAGCCATTCATGCGCTTTTTACCCATCACAATAATCGGCACCCCCCGGCCCTTCAAACTTGCAAAGTCTTTTTTGCCTTTAGCCGAGGTTTCGACATCGTATTCACTAAAGGGAATTTTATTCGCATAAAAAAACTGCCGGGCACGCTTGCACACACCACACCAAACTGCGCTATACATCACCACAGACGGACGTTTAAGACGGGCCTCTTCCTTTCGCTGGGCATCTCGCTGATCCAAAAAACCTGCCGTCGTCACTTCGCTACCCTGATAGGAATTAATAATTAATTGGTCACCAATGGGTTCAACCACCCCCGACTCGGGCGCTTTGTCGGAAAAATGAACTCGCCCCTGTTCATCGGTCCACTTATAAATTTCGCCATGGGCAGATAGCCCAACCAGCAAAAAGCAAGCCACCAATAAGGTCGTCACACCTGAGCTTATGCAGCCATATTTTCTAGTGGTGATTTGCATTAGCGAATTAATCAAAATCGCTGGCATTAGCGCAATTCACTGGCATTTCAGCACGGCCCACCCTGCGAATATTTTCTGCCACTTTGTTAGCAATGCCCTTGAAACTGAGATCCGTTGCACCACCAATGTGGGGAGTAGCAATCACGTTGTAATCGAATAGCGGATCACAGGGGTCAACCGGCTCCTGCCAGAAGACATCGAGCCCGGCACCGGTTATCTGTTGGTTTTTCAGGGCTTCTAATAGCGCTTCATAATCTATAACGCCACCTCGAGCAACGTTGACAACAAAGCTTGTCGGCTTCATTAGAGCAAATTCAGTTGCCCCGATTAAACCTCGGGTATCGTCATTCAGAGGTGGTGCGAGAATCACAAAGTCCGCCAGGGGTAATAGCTCGGAGAGGGCCTCACCACTGCAGTGTTGGGCCAGGGGGATGGCCTGCTCTTCCCTGGTATTTTTCGGCCCACTGCGGGAAACAGCTAGCAACGTCATTTCAAAACCACTGAGCCTGCGCGCCACCTCTCGCCCTATACCACCATAACCGACGATCAGTGCCGTGCGCCCTTTCAGCGACCACCCCGTGGGGCCTGCAACCACAGCGTCACGAATATTCTGCTGTGTTTTGGGGAATTGCCGAGCCAGGGTTAGCATGAGCATTACCGCGACCTCGGCAACGGACTCGGCATTCCCCGTGCCAGCAGCCGGTACATTGGCCACGTAAACAGCATTTTTACTAGCAGCGGGAATATCAACAGCGTCCAGCCCTGCACCAAATTGCTGTACCAACTTAAGCCTGGGCAGAGACAATTCTGCTTCGCCGAGCGGGGTGATGGCGGGAATCAACACATCGGCATCACTACCCACGGTAGTGATCTCGTCAGGCCCACAACAGACAATCTCATCATCGGGCAAAAGACCCTTCAGCATTTTCTGAATAACGCTAAAACCTTGGCGACACAGTACTATTTTCATCTTTTCCATCCTTATCTTTGCACAATTTATAGTGCTGATTATTATTTATACGATTGAAGCATTAGAGAATATTAAACAAAATAACCTCCTTGCCCACACCCATGATGTCAGAAATTAACTATCTCTTAATTCAAGGAATATATTGCAAGGACCGGCTGCAACTTGTAATAAAACTGCAGCGATGCGAGCATCTAAAATAGAGACTCGAACAGGGAACAATAATGAGAAGACTCGCTCGAATCGCCATCACAGCTCACTTACTGCTGGTCAGCTTTTTATCCTTGCCAGCAACAGCTGGCGAAGGGGTATCGCCATCAAGTATCAGCAATAATGCTGCCTGTAACGACAGGCTGGACATACTACTGAGCAATGACGACGGCTTCGATAAGCCCGGCATTGTTGCCCTGCAACAGGCCCTCAGCCAGGCTAAACACCGTGTTGTACTCGCCGCCCCCGCCAAAAATACCAGCGGCAGTAGCGCTTCCATTACCTTTGCCCCGGTAGCAGTCGAGCAAGTCGCGGCCAATACCTATGCCATTAGCGCAAGTCCTGCAAGCTCTGTGGTGCTCGCGGTCAGCGCCCTCTACCCCCCAGACAGTCCTCCCGATCTGATTATTTCAGGCATTAACAAAGGTGCTAACCTCGGCCCAGCCACAGGTATCTCCGGTACGGTGGGTGCAACGACAGCGGCGATTAAAGTCATCGACCCGCCCATTGCCGCCATTGCTATTAGCACTGATCCACTCGGTGCTAATTTTAGCGAGGAAGAAAATACAGAACACTTGCAGCATATTGCAGTCTTTATCACCAACCTTGTTGACCGACTTACGCAAGAGCGCTGTAAAAGCGGTTTTCTGTTGCCGCCAGGGCTAGCATTTAATATTAATTACCCACCACTACCGCGCGAAGAAATCAAAGGTATTGTGATGAGAGAGCAGGGGCAGACGCCCTATTTTAAAATCTCTTACAGAGCCTCAAAAGATGATGCCAATATCTATTTGCCAGTCTTTAAAGCCCAGACTGTCGAAAATGATATCGCACCTTCTGACACCCTTGCCTATCATCAGGGCTATATCACCATCGTGCCATTGGACGGCGATTACACTAACAAAGATGTCCCTACCAAAAACTTTATCGAACCCCTCATTTTAAGGTTAAAGCCTTGATCAATGATCAAGGCTTTAACGTTCTGAGTAGTCATTAATCCAAAACAGAGCGGGCAATAATTTCTTTCATAATTTCTGAGCTACCCGCATAAATACGTGAAATACGGGCATTGGTATATAGTCGACAAATCTCGTATTCATCCATATAGCCGGCGCCGCCGTGTAACTGTACGCCTTCGTCCATCATCCGTCCTTCAAGCTCACTGCAAT
>JBFHDT010000274.1:0-3633 GCA_041584575.1 Porticoccaceae bacterium | reverse complement strand
CGGTGAAGAAGAAGGTATTGACTCGGCCATGGCGCGCCAGTCCGAGCAGGCGATGGAAGAGGCTGACTTAATTTTCTTTATCGTCGACGCCCGCGCTGGTTTGACCCCCGTCGATGAAGCCATTGCCCGACGTCTACGTCAAAAATCCCTGCCGGTCATGCTTGTCGTGAATAAAATTGACGGTGTTGATCCCGATGTTGCCCTGGCAGATTTTTACCGTTTGGGCATCGGAGATGTTCATCCGACGACCGCCACCCACGGACGAGGGGTGAAAACCCTCATGGCGAAGGCTTTAGAGCGTTTTCCGAAAAATGCTGAGGGTAATAACAAACTCGCCACCGGGATTAAAATGGCGGTAGTTGGCCGGCCCAATGTTGGCAAGTCGACTCTGGTTAACCGCCTGCTCGGTGAACAGCGCGTCGTGGTTTACGACGAGCCGGGCACCACCCGCGACAGTATTTATATTGAATACGAGCGCAATGGCAAACAGTACACATTGATTGATACCGCTGGGGTACGGCGTCGCAAAAATGTCTCATTAAGTGTTGAGAAATTCTCCATCGTCAAAACCCTGCAGGCCATAGACGATGCCAACGTGGTCATTCTATTGATCGACGCCCATGAAGGACTGGTCGAGCAAGACATGCACTTAATGGGCGCCGCTATTGATGCGGGTCGCGCCCTGGTGGTTGCCGTCAATAAATGGGATGGCCTGGAAGATGGTGAGCGGGAGTGGTTGAAAAAGGAGCTCAAACGCCGCCTGCGCTTTGCGGAATTTGCTGATATCCATTTTATATCGGCTTTGCACGGTACTGGCGTTGGCCACCTTTATAAATCCGTAGAAAAAGCCTACCACTCCGCGACTGACAGCCTGAGCACCAACCGTTTAACCCAAGTGCTTGAAGATGCCGTCAGCGATCACGCCCCACCCATGGTCAAAGGCCGCCGCATTAAATTGCGCTACGCCCACGCTGGCGGGCGCAATCCGCCGGTCATCGTCATTCACGGCACTCAGACCGAATCGGTGCCGGCCCACTACAAACGGTTTCTTGAAAAAACCTTTCGCCGCGCCCTCGATTTACACGGCACACCGATACGCATAGAGATGCGTTCCGGCGACAACCCCTATGCGGGGCGTAAAAAGGTCAATGCCAAGGAGACGGGTAAGAAGCGTCATTTGATGCGTGGGAAGAAAGATAGGCCTTTGCGTTAGTTATAAATAATACCTGTCCAAGTTGTGCCGCTTGGTAGTTTTGATACCCTAATGCAGGGAAGTGTTATCTATCTGTATTTATTTGATCTGTGAGAAATGGTTTTTCCTTGGCAAGAGTGTTATGAGTAATGAGATCTAGGGATGTTTGGTAATCTAGTCTATGAATGGAAAATCCATCGCATGCTTAAACAGATGGCGAAGCAACGTGTAACGATGGTTTTAAACCCCGGTCATGTGAAAGTTATAGAGCGAGCCATAGGTCATGATGAAAAAACTCTTGTGTTAATCTACACCGCAGAATTTAGAGGTTGGGTAGAGTTGCTCCATAAAGCGGTGCCTACTGGACAAATTGGAAAAGATGGGGAGTTCAATTTTAAGGAACCGTTTCAATCGACAGAAGACCACTGGAGGCTGACAGATTCTGGGTGGGCCGCAATCCAGCGACGCCATCAACTTTCATTACTTGGCATATGCATAGCGTTACTGGGGTTTTACTTTGCGACAAACTCATAACTGCTACATTAGGCTCGTTCGAGATTATTTATTGTGCCGGGCTAAAATTGTGTGTCTCTTACTGTAAACGCTAATATTTGTTGCCCCGTATCTAAAAAGCCAAGACCTCTATCTCATCCATCACCTGCTCAAAGCGTCGAATCACCGCTGCATAAACTTCGGGCGAAGCCATATCGACGCCAGCTTTTTTAAGAATATCGTAGGGGTAGTCGGAGCCACCGGCGCGCAGTATCGCTAAATAATTCTCCCTTTCTTTCTCGTCGCCACTCTGTACTTTTTCCATCAAGTAATAAGCCGCTGAAATGGAGGTGGCGTATTGATAAACGTAAAAATTGCGATAGAAATGGGGTATATAGGCCCATTCGACAGTGTATTGTTCGTCGATATTCATGACCCCTTCGACGTGGCCGTAGTAGCGTTTTAGCAGGTCACCGTAGAGGATGTTGAGTGTGTCTGCAGATAAGGCTTCGCCATTTTCTACGCGTTGATGAATTGCCAGTTCAAACTCGGCAAACTGGGTTTGGCGAAAGAAAGTGCCGCGCAAGCTTTGCAATTCTTGTAGTAAATAAAATAACTTCTCTTCTTTGCTGCTGGCATTTTTCTGCAAGTAATCCATCAATAGCACTTCATGGCTTGTGGATGCTATCTCAGCGATGAAGGTGGCGTATTGTGCCTTGGCAAAGGGTTGGCTTTGATTGGCTAGGAGGGAGTGCGTGGCGTGCCCCCACTCGTGAGCGTAGGTCGATAGGGATTCAAAATCGTCATTGTGGTTGAGCAGTAAATAAGGATGCACATCGTAGGCGGCTCCCATCATGTAGGCGCCACTGCGTTTGCCGGGTGCTGGGTAGGCATGCACCCAGTTTTGCATTGCGGCTTGCTGCTGTATGTTTTGATAATCCTGTCCCAACGGTGCCAGGGCCAGAGTGAGCGTTTGCTGAGATGCGGAGATAGTGTAGAGCTTATCAATTCCTCTAACGGGGGGATAAACATCGTAATAACCTGAGTCTTCAATACCCATTAGTTTGCTACGTAAGGCCAGGTAGCGGTGCAGAGAGCTGAGGTTTTCATTTACTGTGTCGACCAGTGACAGATAGACCTGCTCGGGGATATTGTCGGCGGCTAATGCCTGGGCAAGTGCGGATGAGTAGTTGCGGGCTTTTGCCTCAAATATATGGGCTTTTACTTGCCCCTCTAATGTTACTGCGAGAGTCTGCGCGTAGTTTTGATAACTACCAAAAAACGTATCGAAGACTTGTTTGCGCAGCTCCCGTGAAGGGTCAGCGCGGTAAAGCGTGTAGGCGGCAGGGTTCAGTGTGATGGCTTTACCGCCGCTCAAGGTGAGTTGGGGCCACGGGATTTCGGCATTGGTGAGTATATTGTAAGTTTCGGCAGCAGTGGCGAGGGGGCTGCCTGCAGAGGCTAATAATTTTTCTTCATTTTCTGAAAGTACGTGGGGCGACTGGCGGAGAATATTGCGTATAAAAAAATCGTGATTTTCTAATAATTTTTTCGTGCTAAAAAAGCCTTTTGCGGTTAAGAATTTTTCTAGTCGGTTTCGGCCAACGTCGAGTAGCTCTGGGGCAATAAAGCTGGTGCTTTCTTGATATCGAGTCATTAAATTTTCGACCAAGGCATGCTGCTCGCGGCGTTGTGAATTGCCTAGATCGGTGTCTTTATTGAGAAAGCTATAGGTATAAAGGCGTGCTAAATTACGGTAAATAGCTGAATTGAGAGTCAGGCAGCTTGAAAGCCGTTTGGCATTACTACCAAGTTTACCCTGGCAATTTTCCAGGTTGGCGAGTTGTTCTGGAATCGTCGCTTTATCGTCTTCCCAGCTTTCATCGTCAATATAGAGTTCAGTTAAATCCCATACGCTGTTTTTCTCTATTGGTACCGGCACTTCGGGT
>JBFHDT010000273.1:0-3639 GCA_041584575.1 Porticoccaceae bacterium | reverse complement strand
ACTGATGCAGGAACTGATAATCGTCAGTTTAGTGGTTATCCTGTTTCTGCTACATGCGCGCTCAGCTTTCGTGGCGATCATTACTCTGCCATTGGGTATTTTGATGGCTTTTATCGTCATGCGCATCCAGGGGCTCAACGCCAATATTATGTCCTTGGGTGGTATCGCTATTACCATCGGCACCATGGTCGATGGGGCTATTGTGATGGTCGAGAATGCGCATAGCCGGTTAGCCGAAGCCAGTGAAAAAAAGGCAAGTGAAGGAAAAGGCAACGAACTGACACTGGATGAGCGCTGGAAGACGATTGGCGCGTCCTGCCATGAAGTCGGCCCAGCCCTGTTTTTCTCTCTGTTGGTCATTACAGTATCGTTTTTACCGATCTTTACTATGCAGGCCCAGGAAGGTCGGCTATTTAGCCCGCTGGCCTTTACTGCTACTTATGCCATGGCCGCTTCGGCAATTTTGGCCATTACCTTGGTACCAGTGATGATGGGCTATCTCCTACGAGGGAAAATCATTGCTGAACACAAGAATCCGATTAATCGGGCACTACATGCGTTGCATAAACCTGCATTGACGCTGGCGATGCGGTGGAGAAGCATTACTTTAATTGTGGCTGTAGGCTTGTTGGCAGTGACCTACTATCCCTATTCCAAGCTGGGTAGCGAGTTTATGCCACCGTTAGATGAGGGCGATATTTTGTATATGCCGACTACCTTCCCCGGTATCTCCATTACCAAAGCCAAGGAGTTGTTGCAGCAAACCGACAAAATATTATCGACCTTCCCTGAAGTGCATCATGTGTTCGGCAAAGTAGGGCGCGCAGAATCTGCAACAGACTCGGCACCTTTGGCCATGATAGAAACCACGGTTCGATTAAAACCGAAGGACGAATGGCCAGACCCCAAAAAATCAACCAAAGACTTGATGAATGAAATGGATAAGGCGATTCAATTTCCCGGATTGGCTAACGCCTGGACAATGCCGATCAAAACCCGAATCGATATGTTATCGACGGGTATTAAAACGCCTATTGGTATCAAAGTCTCCGGCCCCGATCTGAATGTCTTACAACAGGTGTCTCAGGATATTGAGCAAGCCATGAAAACACTGCCGGAGACTACTTCGGCCTTTGGTGACAGGGCGGTTGGAGGCTATTACCTGGACTTTAACATTAATCGGGAAAGCGCAGCGCGCTACGGGCTAACTGTTGGAGCGGTTCAGGATATTATCCAAAGTGCCATTGGTGGTATGAATATCACCGAAACTGTCGAGGGGCTTGAGCGGTATCCGGTCAATCTACGCTACCCGCGTGAGTTGCGCGATGATCTGGAAACCCTCAAGCGTGTATTAATACCCACGCCTACGGGCACCCAGATTCCCCTGGCGATGGTGGCGGATATTGATTATCAGCGTGGACCGCCCGTTATTAAAAGCGAAGATGCGCGGCCTAACGCCTGGATTTATGTCGATATCTCCACTTCGGACATTGGTGGTTATGTTGCCAAGGCTAAGCAGGTGTTGAATGAACAAGTTACGGTTCCAGCGGGATACACTATTACCTGGTCCGGCCAGTTCGAATATATGGAACGAGCTGCTGCGCGTTTAAGTATTGTGGCTCCAGCAACGCTGCTCATTATTTTCCTACTTCTGTACTTCAATTTCCGAAACATAACCGAGCCGTTAGTTGTGATGATGTCGATTCCGTTTGGTCTCGTAGGCGGAATCTGGCTTATCTATATCAATGATTACAATATGTCGGTGACTGTTGCTGTGGGCTTTATTGCGTTGGCAGGGATGGCGGCAGAAATTGGTGTTCTGGTCTTAAGCTTTATTGATGTCGAGGTCGCCAAACGACGCGCCGAGAAGAGGCAGTTGCTATCGCTAGAGGAAATAAAGGATGCAGTACTGTCGGCAACGTCAAAGCGGGTACGACCTGTGGCGATGACGGCGATATCCACGATGGCTGGACTGATTCCTATCATGCTAAGTAGCGGCACTGGTTCCGATGTTACGCACCGTATTGCCGCGCCGATGTTAGGCGGGATGTTGACAGTCATGATACTGAATCTTTTGGTGCTGCCTGTGATTTATAGCCTCATTCTACAGTACCAAGAGAAGCACCGAGAGCTACCTGCGAATGCCGAATACCAGGTGTTAACTGAAAAAGGAGACACTGCATGATATTTGCGATTGTGTTGGCATTCAGTCTGGTTGCGGTCACTTTTACATTTCATTACCGAGTGCTGCTTTGGCTTGGTTTGAATACGCCAAAGATGAATTTGCCAACACAAACGCAGGTGTTAGTTATTGTCGTCGTACTTTTCCTAACACATATCGTTGAGATTGCTTTCTACGCAATAACTTACAGCTGGTGTGTATCTTCGCTTAAGTTGGGTATGTTTCAAGGGGCACCAGTGGGTGATGCAATGAGTTATTTATATTACTCAGGGGTTATTTACACAACACTGGGCTTGGGAGATATACAGCCCGAAGGGCACATTCGCTTTATAACCGCCATGGAAGCACTGAATGGTTTTCTTTTAATCACCTGGTCTGCGTCGTTTACGTTTCTTGCAATGGGTCGTTTATGGCCATGGGATGACTCGTGCACTGGTCGAATCGATGGGCAAAGAAATAGCACCGATTAGTCGCGACGCATTTGGAGTCAACGAACGAGGAGGAGGATATGATCAACAGGAATAAATTTGCGGTGGCAAGCGGACTATGTGCGGGGCTATTGTGGGTGATATGTAGCATTCTTGTAGCCCTTTTTCCTCATTACATGCTGCTAATGACAGCGCATATGATTCACGTCGATATAACACAGATGGGATGGACGTTGACATGGTCTGGGTTTCTGGTCGGGTTAGTCGGTTGGATGATCCTTGCCGGTATTGCAGGAGCGTTACTGGCAGTTATCTATAACCGGATGGTTGGCAGTGGAGCTAGTTAGGATAAATATTTGGGTATGCTGAAGAGCAATTATTTTGAGCGGTACTGCTAGTGGCTGAAAAGAAGGGATATTTTCAGCCAGGCTTTGCGTCGACAATTGAAACTGTCTCAGAGCTTGGAGCGCTAGCTGAGAAATTGGCATTTTTGATCCGCAGCAAACTGTGGGTGCAGATTGTTGTATGCATGGTCTTGGGTATCGGCATTGGTTTATTGGTGTCTCCGGAAGGTGCGGCCTTGGTGTCTGATCAAACGGCTGAGCTTATTACTGGGTGGCTTGTATTGCCTGGACATTTGTTTTTGGCTCTGATTCAGATGATTATGCTTCCGCTTGTCGTATCGTCAATTGTACTTGGTATAGCAGGCGCTGAAGACCTGACTAAACTTCGCAAAATGGGGTTGCGAATTGCTCCCTATTTCGTAGCTACAACAACTGTCGCTGTCCTAATTGGTGTAGTGCTCGCAACGTTCGTTGAACCAGGGCAGTACATCGATCCAAACATGCTCTCTGCAGCACTCGCCGATACAGGACCTGTGAAGGTGAGTGAAAATCAGGAAGTACTGACACTTCATGCGTTCCAATTCGGGATGGCCAGCGCGATTACCGCGGCGATACTGTGGCTGGCTTGCAGTCTGCTGGTGATGTTAATGCCTTCCATGATGTTGTCCATGTCCGGAGAAATGGT
>JBFHDT010000272.1:0-3640 GCA_041584575.1 Porticoccaceae bacterium | reverse complement strand
TTCCGCTCAGGCGGGAGTGAACGCTTAATGCTAAAGCAGAGGGTTATTACCGGATTTATTCTGGCTGTCAGCTTTCTCGTCGCCTTATTTGCACTCCCAACCTATGGTTTTATTTTGCTAATGACGGCGGTGCTTGCCATTGCTGCATGGGAATGGGGTCACCTGGCAGGCCTTGTTAGCATCTTGGGGCGAGGCTTTTATATACTTACTGTTGTCGCTCTTGCCGCCGTTTTGGGTGTCTATCTTGGCTTTGAGGAGAACATTCTACTTGCTGAAAAATCGCGCTTCTTATTTCTCCTCGCCTGTGGTTGGTGGGCGATAGCGCTGCTTTGGGTGCAAAGCTACCCCAGTAGCGCAATTCTATGGGGTCGACGCTGGGCCTGCTTGTTGATGGGCGTCTTTGTTTTATTACCCATGTGGCTAGCCTTTACTGGTTTGATGTCACTTGCTCATGGGCCGCAGTTAGTTCTTGCGGTAGTGCTGTTGGTAGCCCTGGCTGATACGGGCGGCTACTTTGTGGGACGTTCTATTGGTCGAATAAAGCTGGCACCTAAGGTGAGCCCCGGTAAAACCTGGGAAGGTCTGTTGGGCGGTCAGTTGGCTATCGCTATTGTGGTGGTGAGTAGTGGTTGGTTTCTCGATTTTGAGGCCTCGCGTATTGGCCTATGGCTGGGGTTGGCGATGGTAACCGGGCTTGCCTCAGTGTTGGGTGACCTACTTGAAAGCATGGTTAAGCGTCACAGAGGCGTGAAAGATAGCGGCACTATTCTACCTGGTCACGGCGGTGTGCTAGATCGAATTGATGGTTTAACCGCGGCGTTACCTGTGTTCAGTCTGGTTCTGTCGCTACTGTATAGTCGTCTTTAATGGCTCTTGATGAATAGCTTATGTAATAGTTTCGTTATTAGACGAACTGTTTGTCTACAATCAATATTCTGAATTACTCATGCGGTCGAAAGTCAATCTAGTTATGAAGCCTCCACGACAAAATCTTACTATTCTTGGTTCGACTGGATCCATTGGTGTTAGCACGCTCGATGTTGTTGCCAGGCATCCTCACCAGTATCAAGTTTTTGCGTTAACTGCTAACCAGAGCGTTGAAGAGTTAGCTCAGCAGTGCCGGCAATTTAACCCGCGTTATGCAGTGTTGGGTTCTGAGGCGGCAGCAGAGCAGTTGCGACATTTGGTGGGTCATAATATTGAGGTGCTTTGGGGGGAGGAGGGCCTGGCTCTGGTTGCGGCCCACAAAGACGCTGATACGGTAATGGCGGCCATTGTCGGTGCGGCTGGATTATTACCGACACTAGCCGCCGTCAAGGCTGGTAAAAAAGTTCTGTTGGCCAACAAGGAAGCTCTGGTGATGGCGGGGCAGCTGTTTATGGATGTGGTGGCTGAATCAAAGGCGACGCTATTACCCATTGATAGCGAGCACAATGCGATTTTTCAATGCTTGCCCGCTGACTTTTGCGGACGTGAGCAGTCGGGTGTTCGACGCTTATTGTTATCGGCCTCCGGGGGGCCTTTTCGCACCACGCCACTGGCGGACTTGACGTCGATGACGCCAGATCAAGCCTGTGCTCATCCCAACTGGAGCATGGGACGCAAAATCTCCGTCGACTCTGCGACCATGATGAACAAGGGCCTGGAGCTAATAGAGGCCAGCTGGCTGTTTACTGTAGATGCTGGTGATATTGATATCGTCATTCACCCACAAAGTATTATTCATTCGTTGGTGGAATATATAGACGGCTCCGTATTGGCCCAGCTTGGCAACCCCGATATGCGTACCCCCATTGCCCACGCCCTCGCCTGGCCAGAAAGAATTGAGTCTGGAGTTAGTTCGCTCGATTTAATTACCATTGCCAGCCTGCACTTTGAGGCGCCGGATGAACAGCGCTTTCCCGCACTGTGTTTGGCGCGCGCGGCGGCAGAGAGTCGTGGCGATGCACCAGCGGCATTGAATGCGGCCAATGAAGTGGCGGTCGAGGCCTTTTTGAATGAAGCCATCGGCTTTACCCGTATTGCCGAAATTGTTGACAGAGTGATGCAGTCGTGGCGTCTGGGTGAACCTCGAGACCTTGCCGCAGTCCAAGAGGCTGACCGACGTGCCCGGGCGATGGCGGGGCAGGCGATTAGTCAGCTGGCATAGAATTTTACCCACATAACACGTGGACACACGGCTAAAACAAGACGAGAAATCGTGATATGGCATTTTTACAAATGGTTTTTTACACCCTTATCGTTCTGGGTGTGCTGGTAACCTTCCATGAGTTCGGCCACTTCTGGGTGGCACGACGTTGCGGTATAAAAGTGGTTCGCTTTTCGATCGGTTTTGGTACACCTTTATTTCGCTGGCGTGATCGCCACGATACCGAATTTGTTATTGCCCTTTTGCCACTTGGCGGCTATGTGAAAATGGTCGATGAGCGTGAGGGCAATGTTAGTGAAGACGATTTACCCTTCGCCTTCAACCGCAAGTCAGTCTGGCAAAGAATGGCGACGGTAGCGGCGGGACCAATCGCCAACTTTATTCTCGCTGTGCTGCTCTACTGGGTCGTCTATATGCTCGGTGTGCAGGGTGTCGCGCCGATAATTGGTGATGTTAAGGAGAATTCCATCGCCGCAGCGGCGGGGCTCGAGGCTGGTCAGGAAGTTCTCGCCATCGACGGCGAGCCAACGCCTACTTGGCAAACACTTGGTGAGCGTTTGGTACATCGAATTGGCGACGCTGGTGATATCCGCTTTACAGTCTCCTACGCCGACTCCAACTTGCAGTACGATAGTGTCGCTTCTCTGGCCGGATGGCAGGTCGATGCTAAAGTTCCAGACCCGATTGGCAGCATCGGCATTGAACTGTATCGACCCAAAGTACTACCCCTGGCCGATGCTATTACTCCGGATGGCCCGGCCGATCGTGCTGGGTTTCTCAGTGGCGACCTTGTGTTGTCTGCCGATGGTATTGCCATGGTCGATTGGTATGCCTGGGTTGAGCATGTGCGGGCACGTCCCGATGCAATGATTGCGGTGGTTGTTGAGCGCGCTGGGCAGACCCTTGAGTTGAACGTTAGACCGCATCGTGTCGAGAAGGATGGCGAAGTTTTTGGACAGGTGGGTATGAGTGTGGTGGCATCGGAATGGCCAGAGGATTTCTTTCGAGAAACCCGCTACGGCCCTGGTGGTGCCTTTATGAAAGGCCTGTCGCAAACAGGTTCGACTGCGGAAATGATTTTCAATTCCATTGGCAAAATGTTAACCGGCGCACTTTCGGTCGAGCATTTAAGCGGGCCGATAACCATTGCGAAAGTGGCGAGCAACTCCGCAGACTACGGGATAGTGGCTTTTCTACAGTTTATGGCTCTGCTTAGTGTTAGCCTGGGTGTGCTTAATTTATTACCTGTACCCGTGCTCGATGGCGGGCATTTGCTTTATTATGTTGTTGAGGCCATTAAGGGCAGCCCTGTTTCCCTGGGTGTTCAGCAAGTCGGCCAACAAATCGGATTATTCTTAATTATTGGTTTGATGGTGCTGGCACTATACAATGACCTGCTACGGCTTTAAGTCGATAAACTAAACTAACAACAAGAGTTACCTTACACCTCCATGAAACGACTTTTTTTGCCGTTGTTGCTTTGCTTGTGCC
>JBFHDT010000271.1:0-3695 GCA_041584575.1 Porticoccaceae bacterium | reverse complement strand
GGCGGCCCATATTTGATTGGCCTCGTCGACCATGCCAAAGCTGTATTCCAGCATCATCGCCACTGAGCCTATCATCGAATAGGGGTTGGCAATATTTTGCCCGGCGATGTCGGGGGCAGAACCGTGTGAGGGTTCGTAGTAAGCCTTGCCATCGCCAATACAGGCAGAGGGCATTAAGCCCAACGAGCCAATTAGCCCGCCGCCCTGGTCGCTGAGAATATCGCCAAACATATTTTCCATCACCATGACATCAAACTGGCCGGGGTTCAGGCACAAGTGGGTGGCGGCGGCATCGACCAGCATATTCACCACCTCAACCTCCGGGTAGTCGGCGGCGACCTCGTCGAGCACTTCGTTCCACAACACGCTCGATTTAAGAATATTGCTCTTGTGAATATTGTGCAGCACTTTTTTGCGCTTCATGGCTTGTTCAAAGCCAGTTTTAACCACCTGGCGAATTTGTATTTCGTCGTAGCGCAGGGTTTCTTCGGCGAAGCGAATATTGTCGTCAACACCAATGACTTTTTTGCCGAAGTAGAGACCGCCAAGCAGCTCGCGGATCATCAGTATGTCGATGCCTTCGCCAATCACTTCGGCCTTTAACGGTGAAAGATGGGCCAGCGCCTTGGGTAGCGATACCGGGCGGAAGTTGGCGTAGGTGTTATAGCGTGCCCGCAGGGGTAACACGGCGCCGCGCTCGGGCTGCATGTCGACCGGGATCTTCATTGCCTCAGCGTGGGCCAGGCCCACCGGGCCTTTTAATATTGCATCGGCCGCATCGCAAACTGCCTGGGTCTGTTCGGGGAAGGGGTGGCCAAAGTCAAAATAAGCAGCAGCACCAAAGGGGCTTTCGGTGAGTTCAAAGTGCACGCCGCTGCGTTGCTCAACCAATGCGAGCACTTTTAACGCTTCTGCCATTATTTCGGGGCCGATACCGTCGCCGGTGAGGATGGCAATTTTGTGTGTTGTCATAGTTATTAATGGCACGTTGTAAAGTTGGCCTGCATTGTAGCGAATCGCCCAAGCCCGGGGTAGCGTATGAAACCAAGGCTGCGGTTGGTTATGTTGTACCCGCAAGCGATGAAGTTAATGATACGTCAAGCGCCCCTTGAGAGGGCTTGATCTATGTCATTAAGCGCTTTTGCATTGGCGTGATTATGTGCAGAACCTCAATGGGTAGTGCCCCAGGCTTGATTCATAATCCTCATTTATGGGCTGCCTACGCTGCTGGTGGATAATGGGAAAGACACGAGAAAAGCACGTGCTATAGCTGTTAATACACTTAAAAAAACCTGACTAAAACTGGCGCTAGCAGGCATGAGGCTTGCTGGGCTGTTACAGCGCCAGCATGTTCTTTAAGGCATCGATAGACTCCTGCCCCTTTTGCTTTTTCACCTCGGGGGGCAGCTCATCGCCAAAGCCCTCGCGCTCAATATCCTCCGCAGGCAGTTCAGCGAGAAAGCGGCTGGGCTCGGTTTTTGATATTTCACCATATTGCTTGCGCCGCGAGGCCAGGGTCATGGTCAGCGTTTCCCGTGCCCGGGTAATGCCCACATAGGCGAGGCGGCGCTCTTCCTCTACCGTGTCCTGCTCAATACTCGAGCGGTGGGGCAGTATCTCCTCTTCCATGCCGATGAGATAAACATGGGGGAACTCCAGTCCTTTGGCCGCGTGCAGGGTCATTAGTTGCACTTTGTCGTCGGCCGACTCTTCTTCTTGCCGGTCGAGCTGGTCGCGCAAAATAAGTCGCGAAATAGCATTTTGCACCGGGTTTTCACAGTCGGGATCTTCCATTTCACTGGCAATGGCCCGCTCTAATTGGGTGACTAGAAACTCTACATTTTTCATGCGCTTTTCGGCCACGGCGCCACTGCTGGCGTTTTGGTGGAGCCAGCTCTCGTAATCGATATCGTCGATCATTTCGCGCACGGCTTTAATGGGGTCGTCGCGTTCACAGCGTTCGCCAATTTTTTCCATCCAGTGCTTAAAACGTTGGAGCTTTTCGAGGTGCTGGCCAGTGAGTTCTGACTGTAAGCCAATCTCATCAATCGCCGCAAACAGAGAGATTTCGCGCCGGTTGGCGTAGGTGCCAAGTTTTTCCAGGGTCGAGGGGCCAATTTGGCGGCGTGGCGTATTGATCACCCGCAGCAGCGCGTTGTTGTCGTCGGGATTAGCCAGCAGGCGCAAGTAGGCCATGATGTCTTTAATTTCAGCGCGGGCGTAAAACGAAGTACCACCGCTGAGGTGATAGGGGATAGTTTGGCTTTGCAGCTTTATCTCCAACAGGCGGGCCTGGTAATTACCCCGATAGAGCACGGCGAAATCCCGGTAGAAACAAGAGCGGCGGGCGTGTGTGGCAATAATATCGTTGACCACGCGCTCCAGCTCGGCTTCTTCATCACCGCAGCGAATCACGCGGATGGCATCGCCAAAGCCCAGGTCGCTCCACAGGGCCTTTTCAAAGGCATGGGGATTGTTGGCGATTAGCGTGTTGGCGGCGCGTAAAATGCGGGCGGTGGAACGGTAGTTTTGCTCCAGCTTGACCACTTCAAGGTGGGGGAAGTCGACCTGCAATTGCTCGAGATTTTCGGGCCGCGCACCCCGCCAAGCATAAATTGACTGATCGTCGTCACCCACCACCGTCAGCGCTTGCCTGTCACCAACCAGCATTTTTACCAGATCGTACTGGGCCATGTTAGTGTCCTGATACTCGTCCACTAGCAGGTATTGAATACGCTTTTGCCACTTGCCCAACACCTCGGGGTGGTCGCGAAACAACTGCACTGGCAGCAGAATGAGATCGTCAAAATCCACCGCGTTGTAGGCTTTCAGCGCCTGTTGATAACGCTCGTAAAGCAGGCCTAGCGCTTGCTCGCCATCACTCTCGGCGAGCGACATCGCCTGCGAGGGTGATTGCAGTTCGTTCTTCCATTTAGAAATTTGTTGCTGGGCGATGTTGATAAGATCGGGGTCGATCTCGGTTTTGGTAATCATCAACTCTTTAATGAGCGTACGACTGTCTTCGCCATCAAAAATAGAAAAGCCACTTTTATAGCCCAGGTGGCCCAGCTCGCGACGAATAATGTTTAAGCCGAGGTTGTGAAAAGTCGAAATCGTCAGACCCCGTGCCGCTTTGCCCTTAACCAGCGTGCCGACTCGGGCCTTCATCTCCCGCGCCGCTTTGTTAGTAAAAGTCACCGCCGCAATATTGCGCCCAGCCACTCCGCATTTCTCAATCAAATAAGCGATTTTGCGGGTAATCACACTCGTCTTACCACTGCCCGCACCGGCGAGCACCAGCAAAGGCCCGTCGATATAGTGCACCGCTTTTTGTTGCTGGGGGTTGAGTGTCGACAAGGTAAGCCTGGTTGGAAATTTGGGGCGAGGGATTGTAACAGTTGCTTGTGGCTATTAGGCAGATTAGAACGGTTGACTTAGGGTATTTTAGGTTCTTAATTTTAGTATGCCCCGATATATCCTTACTTAGATTACGGTGGGTAAAGACCCATTTTATAAGGTGGTGGGGCGGTAGGAATTGAACCCGCGTCCGTCAGTCCGCTGCTATCGGTTCTACATACTTAGTTCGGTCTATTATATTTAACCTCTCACTGCCCGGCCGGCAGGGCATGTGAAATGGCGATTCTGGTTTAGGTTTTAGCGAGTCACCCCCAGACGTGGGTCATCGCGATCTTATG
>JBFHDT010000270.1:0-3698 GCA_041584575.1 Porticoccaceae bacterium | reverse complement strand
TGCAAGGCAGCTTCAATGGCCGCTGCACCGGGGTTAGCAATTGGTGTTGGCGGTAAGCCCTTAATGCGATATGTGTTATAGGGCGAAGGTGATTTTAAGTGCTTGCGACGCAAATTGCCGGTATAAGCGTCGCCAAGGCCGTAAATAACGGTTGGGTCGGTCTGTAAACGCATACCCTTTTGCAACCGCCGTACAAACACACCTGCAATGGCCGCCCGCTCCCCCACTGCTCCGGTTTCTTTTTCAATAATCGAGGCCATGATCAGCGCCTCGTAGGGTGATTCATAGGGTAGGCCTGACGCTCGATTTTGCCACAGCGACTCCAACTGAACCTGCATTTTTTGGTAGGCTCGCCGCAACAGGCTTAGTTCGCTATCACCGGCGGCAAAGCTGTAGGTATCGGGCGCAAACCAGCCCTCCGGGTTACTCGACGCGATGCCCAGGGCAGCTCCGACGCCGGCTGCATCAAGCTCAGGCGTGTGCCGAATATTTTTCCGAGCCTGCAAAAGCCGCAGCCATTCATCAAGGGTCAAACCCTCGGGAAAAGTAATCTGGTAGTACTTGATATCACCGCTTTCTAGTTTTTCGAGAAAATCGAGCACCGTCACACTGTCGGAAAATTCATACTCACCAGCTCGAATGCGACCACGATTATTAAGTCGAGCAAAAACCTTCAGCGGCCACACACCAGGTAGCACACCCTCTGCTTCAAGTCGCGCAGCCAATTGGTTGAGATTGCCGCCCGCCGGCACAATAATAGTGTAACCGTCGTCTGGAATAATTAGAGTTTCATTCATGCCCTGCCCAAGCCATTGCCAGGCGATGCCAAGGCTTGCCGCAGACAGTAGCAGCGTTGCAAGAACTAAGCGGCGAAGCATTGTGCGGTAAAACAGGGGTAAGTTTGCGCGAGTTGAGCTATGACTTTTTCTGTTTCCGTGCCAATCGACTGAAACGACCAACGTGCCAGCCCCTCCAGCTCACACACTGGCTGAATACCTCTGACGGCGTTACAAACAAAGACTTCGTGTGCATTGACCAAATTCGCTAGGTCCAGGGGTTTAACGACAACCTGTTGCCCGAGACTGGGAATGATTTCCTCACACAACAGGCGGCGCATAACACCTGCCACCCCACACCAATCCAACCCGGGAGTTAGCCAGCTCTGGCCATCGAAAAGAAAAACATTACTGCTCAAAGCCTCCACCACATTGCCGTCAACGTCCAACAGTAGACCATCAAAACCATCCTTCAGCTCGGCGGCAGCCAGCACCTGGTCGAGTCGATTGAGATGCTTTATGCCTGCCAGCTGTGCATTGTGGGGCAAAACATAGTCACAGCACTGTAAACGCACCGCAGTAGACTTTGCCGCAGACGGAAGAGGGAAATACTGCAATGCATAGGTCGATGCTGGACTCTGCTGGCGATAACCACGCGGACCAAGGCCCGCCGTTAGCAAAAGCTTAAGCATGCCATCGGCAGGAAAAGCTTCCAGCGCTTGTTGTAGATAAGCTTCCAAACGGGTCGAATCAAGTGCAATACCCAGCTTGTCGGCACCGACACCAAGACGTTGGCGGTGGTAATGCCACAGCGGCAACTGGCCAGCGGACAAACGCATGGTTTCAAATAACCCATGGCCGTAATTCAAACCACGGTCATTAAGGGATAGAGAAGCCTGAGGCTTACCGTCGACAAAGCTGGAAGTGGTGACCATGCAGAGCTATAGGCCTAAGTCAGATTTAGAGGTGCGACGCGACACACGATAAAAGCACTGTCGGTCGGCAGTAAGCCAGCGTGGGGGAGGATCGGGGTTGAGAGAGGGTATTAAAACTGTCGCTCGGCTTGGCCCAGCGACAGTTGACACTACAGGACGTTGCGAATCAGCCAGGATTTTTTTCAATGTAGCTGATTGCATCCTGAACGCTAGCCAGTTTTTCGGCTTCTTCATCGGGAATCTCTGTGTCGAATTCTTCTTCGAGCGCCATGATAAGCTCAACGGTATCGAGAGAATCTGCACCCAGATCTTCAACAAAGGAAGAATCGGGCTTAACGTCTTCTTCTTTAACGCCCAGCTGCTCTGCAACCATTTTTATCACACGTTCTTGAGTGCTGCTCATGACGATTGTTACTCCTATTTAATAGCGATACTTTCTTAAACTACTGTTAAAAAAAACTGTCTTCACAAGGGAACATCCCTTAAGGCCGCGCATTTTACCTGAAAAATGACCCGGCGTAACCGCTTTATATCAATTGCAATTCATGCCGGACAATGGGGCTATTAACCCATATACATACCACCGTTTACATGGATGGTTTCACCACTGATATACGCTCCACCATCACCGGCCAAAAACTCAACTACAGAGGCGATTTCCTCCGGCTGACCGAGGCGTGCCAGGGGAATACCTGACAGCATGGCTTCACGATTGGCCTCCGGCAGTTCTTTGGTCATATCGGTATCAATAAAGCCCGGGGCGACAGTATTAACGGTAATATTGCGTGAACCCAGCTCTTTAGCCAGCGCCCTACCGAAGCCGGCAACACCCGCTTTGGTCGCGGCGTAGTTAGACTGGCCCGCGTTTCCCATGGAGCCAACAACGGAACTAATATTAATAATGCGACCCCAGCGTGCCTTGGTCATACCCTTGGCGCAGGCCTTGGTGATTCGATAAATGGCATTGAGGTTGGTATCGATCACATCCGACCACTCATCCTCTTTCATACGCATCAACAAGTTGTCTTTGGTGATGCCCGCATTGTTAACCAGAATGGTTGGTGCACCAAAGTCTGCTGTAATAGCCTTAACAACGGCTATTACCTCTTCGCCATCGGTGACATTGAGCACGACCCCTTTGCCCTGAATTTGCTGCTCTGCAAAACGTGCGCTGATTTGTTCGGCGCCGCCTTGTGATGTTGAGGTGCCAATAACAGTGGCGCCGGCCTTACCCAATATATCGGCAATCGCGACACCAATACCACGGCTAGCGCCGGTCACCAGGGCTACTTTTCCTTCAAGGCTCATCTACTTCCACTCCTCTAAAATCGATTCAGGCTGCAACTCGCGCAGCTTAACTTTGTGGCTTAGCATCCGCAACTGCGCTCTGCAAGTCGGCCACGTTATCCGAGGCACGCATCTGCAGTGTCTTATCAATACGCTTACTCAAACCACACAAAACTTTACCCGGGCCGCACTCAACCGCCAGTTCAGCCCCCTGTGCTTGCAGCGCACGGACACAGTCAACCCAACGTACCGGGCTGTAAATTTGCTCGATCATTAACGTTTTGATCGCCTCCGGATCATCTTCTGTCTGAGCGTGAACATTGTGTACCAGGGAGATTTGCGGCGCGTTAAACGTCACCGCTGCAATATCATTTGCCAGCTTGTCAGCTGCCGGCTTCATCAGAGCCGTGTGAAAGGGCGCGCTCACTGGCAATGGCAATGCCCGCTTGGCACCAGCCTCTTTACATAGAGCGATCGCTCTATCCACTGCGGCAGTGACACCGGCAATGACCACCTGGCCGGGGGCATTGAAATTCACCGCCTTCACCTCTTCACCCTCACTGGCCTGCTCACAACAAGCGGCGAGCTGTGCGTCATCAAGACCCAATATCGCCGCCATCGCGCCCTGCCCTGCTGGCACGGCTGCCTGCATATAGGCACCGCGCAGACGTACCAAGTTAACAGCATCGCTAAACTCTAC
>JBFHDT010000269.1:0-3758 GCA_041584575.1 Porticoccaceae bacterium | reverse complement strand
GCGGTTAGTTTATGAATTCGGCGTTTAAATTTGATACTAGGTCTTGTATATTGTATTCATGAGAATTATTTTAGTTTTTTCATTAGTGTTAACTGTCCCAATTGTTTTTGTCACTTTTTAATAGCATCAATGACGAGTCGCCTAGGATGGCCAAACAAACCTTTGAAAGTGAGGTTGTGTCCTAGACAACAAGGAACTGCTCCACATTCTTTAATAGACTGAGCAAGGTCACCTTCAGACATTAATGATGGTTAGCTAGGCTTGATAGCGAAATCTCATTACGCACAATTGCAATCATCTCAAAAACTTTCTGAAGTAGTATCTCGACAAGTAACCGTCCTGTGGCACCACTTGAACCTAAAAATCAATATTTTCTTCATTCTATTGCTCAGTGTTGCCCAAGGTGCATAAGACCTGAGCGCAGGTAATTAAGAAGCGGTGGCGTTTTTTACGTCAGTAAAAATGAATGGTAAGTCACACGTCACTTGCACCGATTTGTTGGTGGATTCTGGGATTTCTCCTTCACTTTTAACTCTGGAGCGCCGAATTATCGCCCCCTGGCTTAGGTACATCAGTCTTGCCAACATCCTGCTCTCTGGCAATTGAAGCCGCGAACTCCTGATCATCTTCATCAGCAGTCAAGCTATCTTGCTCTGCGCCTTGTACTGGCGTGAAGGCCAGCCGCGTAAATAGCGGAAAGTGGTCTGAACCAATTGACGGCAAACGCTGAATGGTATGGACCGTGAAATGCTTACTGTGAAACAGGTGATCCAGCGGCCAACGAAGAAACGGGTAGTCCACATGGAACGTATTGAACATCCCGCGGCCGACCCTAGGATCAACCAAGCCACTGATTTTTCGAAATAAGCGGGTGGTCCGTGACCATGCGACGTCATTAAGATCGCCCGTGACAATAATCGGCAAGTCGCTGTCTTTAACGCTTTGAGCGACAATGACCAACTCGGCATCTCGCTCTACCGATTTTTGGTTTTCTGTGGGGCTTGGCGGTGCAGGGTGAAGAAAGTGGCCCCGAACTCGATCACCCGAAGGAAGCTCCAAAAGCGCATGCATGGATGGAACCCCATCTTCAACTAAGAAGGAAATTTCTTTCTCATGCAGAGGTAGTCGTGAATACACGTGCATCCCGTAAAGGTTGTCGAGGGGACACTTCATAGTTTCGGGCATGTCCGCTTCAAGACTTGCTAACTGACTCTCCCACCATTGATCCGACTCCAGAGTTACAAGTACATCCGGTTGGAATTTATTAACCAAGTCAAGGAGTGCGTGCGCATCACGATTAGTTGTCAGAACATTTGCCGTAAGTATGCTGATCTGGCGATCACTATCCATTGTAATACACGCTTGGACCTCGACTCTCCATAATCGCGTATAGGGCAAGATCCACCATAGCTGGCAAGCCAAGCACAGCGAAGTGATACCAACAACGGCCCAGGTCTGGCCGTCTGCGAGATCAAGACATATCAGTTGCAGCAAGATCAACGATGTTGCAAAGATGGCCAGTTGCAGCCTAGGGAAATCCATTCCCCTGACGAGCCAATGAGGGTGTCGCCATAAAGGTGATAGCGTCGTCGCTACCAGTATGCCTGTAGCGATAAGAATCAAAATAGACAAAGCCAACGCCTCAATGTTTATCTAACTTCATACGACAAGAATCTCATGATCTTATCCCATTGACGCGCAAATCTGAAAGTCGTCAAACGCTAGCCGTTACCGGCGCGCTTGTAGTGAATGCCGCGAAGTAACCAAGCTGACAGCCTTCATAGACCCATGAGTTCTCATAGCACCCCAAGGCGTCAAGGCTTACCATGCCAAGTCTAAGCGCTTGCTCGACCGCACAAATTCTGAGCAGCACTTTCAACCAGAAAGTCTCGACAACTATGTGAAAACCACGCAGATTTACACCCATGTTTTAGGACAGCACTATGTATGTACCCAACTCCCCCCGACCAACCCCTCACATTGCCCGTGTCTTCTTGGCAAATTCAATAAAGTAATCAATCGTCGCTGGGTTGCGCATCGAATCTTTATTGACCGACTTCGCCAAATCAAAACCCATGAGTATTTTTTTCACTGGGGTTTCGAGCTTTTTGCCGGTCATGGTGTAGGGTATTTCATCAATTTGAAAAACGTCGTCAGGCACATGGCGCGGGGTAAAGTCTTTACGCAGGGCAACTTTAATTTGCTTGATAATATCGTCGTTTAAAGTCAGCCCCGGTTTTAATTGCACAAATAAGGGCATGTAAGAGCGGCCACCGCTGAGTTCAATGCTGACTACCAGGCTATCAGCGATGGCATCAACACTTTCGACACCACGATAGACTTCGCTGGTGCCGATGCGAATACCGCCGCGATTAAGCGTGGAATCAGAACGGCCCATAATTTGCAAAGTTCCCTCGCTCGACAACACCATCCAATCGCCGTGACGCCACAGGCCGGGGTACTCTTCAAAATAGCTTTCTTTATAACGTTTATCGTCGATGTCGTTCCAGAAATAAATCGGCATGGAGGGCATGGGCTGGGTGATGACCATTTCACCAACCTCGTCGACCAGGGCGTTGCCCGCGTCGTCGAGGGCACGCACATCGACACCGAGCAAACGGCATTGAATTTCACCCGAATAGACCGGCAGTAAGGGTGAAGAGCCAATAAAGGCAGAGGCTATGTCGGTGCCGCCGCTCATTGAAATCAGCCAGACATCGTCTTTCACGCTGTTGTAAATCCATTCAAAGCCCTCTTCCGGTAAGGGCGAGCCAGTGGAACCAATGGCCTTTAAGGGGCTGAGGTCGAACCGTTTCCCCGGCTCTAACCCGGCTTTCATACCGGCAATGTAGTAGGCCGCACCGCCACCAAACTGCTGCACCTGTGCCCGCTCGGCCAGTGACCAAAGGTGATCAACATCAGGGTAAGCAGGGTTGCCGTCGTAGAGTACCAGTACAGCACCGGCAAGCAATGAGGAGAGGCCGATATTCCACATGACCCAGCCGGTGGTGGAAAACCAGAAGAAGCGATCGCCGGGTTGAATGTCACAGTGCAGGGCCATGTGCTTGTATTGCTCGAGCAAAATACCGCCGTGGCCGTGGGTAATCGCCTTGGGGATGCCGGTGGTGCCCGATGAATAGAGCGTCCAAATCGGGTGGTCAAAGGGCAGTTGTTCAAAAACAATAGTGGTGGCGGTATTATCCAGCGCCTGCTGCCAGTCGACAAAAGTCTCGCCCTGAATCTTTTTGTCATCAACCCCGGTACTACTCACATAGTCAAGCGTAATCACCCGCTCAAGGCTGGGTAATTGCTGTTGCAATAAAGCCACTTCGCCACAGCGGTCAATGCTTTTACCGTTATAAGAATAGCCATTAACAGCAAACAGCACCTTCGGTGATATTTGTTGGAAACGGTCAACGACACTACTGGTGCCAAAGTCGGGCGAACAGCTGGACCACACCGCACCAATAGAATTAGCGGCGAGAAAAGCGATAACGGCCTCGGGAATATTCGGGATATAAGCCACGACCCGATCGCCCTTTTCAACGCCAAGCTCACGTAAATAGTGGGCGATTTTAGCGACCTTGTCGGTTAGCTCGGCCCAGCTGACGTCGTACAACTCGCGAAATTCAGACTCCGCCAAGATCGCCGGACGGCTATCATCACGGGCGTGGAAAATACGCTCGGCAAAATTAACACTCGCCCCTTCAAACCAGCGGGCACCGGGCATGGTATGACTCGACAGCACTCGCTGATAG
>JBFHDT010000268.1:0-3761 GCA_041584575.1 Porticoccaceae bacterium | reverse complement strand
TTTCTCACCCACCGCGTAGCCCATTGATCCGCCATGAAAGGCAAATTCAAAAGCAACGGCAACGACCGGCTGTCGATAGAGAGTCCCACGCATGGCGATCAGAGCATCTTTTTCACCCGTCGCCTTTTGCGCCGCTGTGAGGCGTTCTTTGTATCGCTTGATATCTTTAAACTTGAGCCTATCCACCGGTTCAATATCAGTGCCGAGCTCAACACGATTTTCATCATCGAGAAAAATATCGAGGCGTCGACGACCGCCAATACGGTGGTGGTGATCGCATTTAGGGCAAACATCAAAGTTTCGCTCTAACTCCGGCCTATAGAGCAGCGCGCCACAGCGGGGACACTTTTTCCATAAACCTTCCGGAACACTGGTGCTGCGTTCATTTTTCTTTGTACCCAGACCACTAGGCCTTATCTTGTCTAACCAGCTCATCCATTTAATCCAAATAAGGGGTTTCTGTCATGACTGTTAATACCATCGGAGTGGATTTGGTATCCGCTGCCGAAGGGTCGTAAATTATAACCTGTAATCACAATGATTTACCGCGCTTTGCGCAGCTGATGAAGGCTTTTAATGCGCAATGGTCTTTTTTACCCGGCACTAACTCTACGCCACCACTGACATCGACCGCATAGGGACGCACAATCTGTACGGCGGTCTCTACATTATCAGCGTTTAAGCCACCTGCCAAAATCAAGTGGTCACTCGCCAGGCCCGCGATGCGCTGCCAGTCAAAGGTCTTGCCGGTGCCACCAAACTTGTCCGGCTGCCAGGCATCAAAAAGATAACCACAAGCATCGGGAAAATCCGCTATCGCTTGCAAGGGGTCGAGATCGGGGGACATACGTAAAGCTTTAATATAGGGTCGCTCAAACTGCTGGCAATATTCTGGAGATTCATCTCCGTGAAACTGCAACAGGTGGATACCTGTAAGTGCTAATGTTTTTTTAACCACCGCCGCCTCTTCATTAACGAAGAGGCCAACCGTCGTCACAAAAGGGCCCAAACCAGCTACAATTTCTGCCGCTACAAGCGGGCTTACATAGCGTGAGCTAGGCGGATAAAACACCAAACCGATAGCATCGGCACCGGCTGCGACGGCGGCTTGAGCATCATCAAGAGAAGTAATGCCGCAAATTTTTGTCTTGGTTTTTACCGGAAAAGAAGTCAAATCGACGCCTCGGAAAACAATGGACCTATTCTAATCGCTAGCTCAGCACTTGGCGATCAATAGATCAGTTATCACTTTATCGCCACAATCGTGCTTACATTAGAAATCAAGCGTATCACTTTAAGCAGGCGTTATTGAGCAGTATTCGCACCCAGCAAATATGGCGGTGGCTGCCTGTAGGGCAAAGTAAATTGCTCAGGATAGCCAACGTCAATCAAATACAAGCCCGCCGCAGGTGCTGTTGCCGCAGATTTTTTTCGATCACGCCCAGACAGTAGCCTGGCGATCCAGCCTACTGCTTGATTACCTCTACCAACTTCGATTAGGGCTCCGGCAATATTGCGCACCATATGTAACAAAAAGGCATTGGCACATATTTCGATAGCGATAATGTCGCCCTGCTGGAAAACCTCGACAGATTTCACATTGCGCATCGGCGTGTTTGACTGACAACCAGCACCCCGAAATGCAGAAAAATCCTGCTCACCAATTAATGCCTGTGCGGCCTCGGCCATGGGCTGAGCAGATAGAGGATGGCGGCACCACGACAAACCACTGTGCATAACTGCCGGCTTGACTGGGCGATTTAAAATCAAATAACGGTAGGTACGCGATACAGCACTAAAACGGGCATGAAATTGTGCTGGTACTTGTTTAACCCAATGCAAACGTACACTTGCTGGCAAGTTGGCATTGGCCCCAAGCATCCAGTTTCGCGGAGCGCGCTGGGCGCTGGTATCAAAGTGTATAACCTGATGCCAGGCGTGAACGCCAGTATCCGTTCTACCCGCGCAGGCGACACTTAACGGCTGTGCGCCAACACTGGATAGCGCCCTTTCAACGACTTGCTGTACCCCAGTGCAGTGGGCCTGACGTTGCCAACCACAAAATTGACTGCCCTCATATTCAACCACCGCACCATAACGCAAAGTGCCCGAGGGCAATTTTTCTCCCTCGGGCACTTTGCAGTTAGGTAGATAGTTCCAGTTATTTTCGGCTGGCATAAACCCTAACGCTATCACTCATCTAGACGCTAATTGTCCTTTTAATCAGCTTAGTTTTGCAAGCAGTTCATTCGCCTGCTGCTTTTGCTCATCGCTACCATTGTTCAGCACCTCGGCAAGAATATCTTTGGCACCAGACTCATCGCCCATTTCGACGTAGGCCTGCGCCAATTCTAGCTGTGTATTGCTTTCGTCTTCACCGACCTCAAGATCTAGCTCATCGTCATTGTCAAAATCGAAACTATCTAAACTGAGCTCGAGACCCGTATCATCTTCAATTTCAAGGTGAGCATCCTCCAGCTCAACATCGATACTAGAAAGAGCAGGCGTTTCAACTTCATCATTAGCAAGTTCTGGCAGCTCAAGCTCGTCACTCTCGAGATCAGATAAATCAATTTCTGTAGAGAAGTCATCGAGCTCATCAGGTAATGAAATATCTCCAAATAAAGCATCTTCAAGATCTTCGTCAGATGCTGGCGTGCCACTTGGCGGCGTTGTCTCTGTTGTTTTCAGGTCAAGCTCTATTTCACTCAGATCAAGTTCCATGTCACTGAGATCAAGATCAGTCTCTGCCTCGTTGAGATCGAGAGCTAACTCATCGACAGCCTCTTCGTTTTCACCGCTGCCCACAAAACTGCTTTCAAGATCGGAATCCAGAGCAAGCTCATTAATCTCTGCTACAAATTCATCTGTTGTATCAGCCTGAGGCTCGGCTATTTCTGAAAGATCAAGCTCCAGCCCATCAATCCCTAACTCTTCGGCAACCTGCTCTTCCAGCGTTAACTCACGCACCCCTTCAACGGGCTCTTCAAGCACCTCTTCCTGAATATTCCCCCGCAAACGGTCAGCTGTCGCTGTTGCTGCCTCGTCACCTAGAGCGACTAATGTCGGATAATAAGCATCAAAACCTTTGGCATCCTGTTGGGCGGCAAACAAGTCAAGTCGTTTCAAATGCAGCTTGCTATCATTTGGCGCAGCCTCAATAGCTGTTTCGATAACGCTTTCAGCTTCACTGAAGTTACCTAGAGACAAATAAATATCCGCCTCCCCGATTGGATCAACCGCTTCAACCGGGACGACAACGGCTTCACTTTCAGGTTCGGGAAATGCAGGCTCTTCTTCAACCAGAGTCTCTTCTGTGTCGCCGCCCGCGTCGAAAGTGTTCTTTTCCCCGTCCTCAGCTTTAGCAGTATCGGTATCGGGTTCTAAAAAGGGCTCGATCTGTTCGGGCTGATCGTCCTTTTTACTCTTCGCAACGAGTAACAAAACACCTAACAGCACAACCACAAGCCCAAGTAGAGGCATCCAGTTAGTCTGCAAGAAGACAAAAAGCCCGTTCAGCGGGCCTTTTGCTGGAGCCTCTGTCAGCAACCCCTCATCGTTAACTCCAGGGCTATCACTGACAATAGGAGTAGTTTTAATAGGAGCCGTCTCAGTAGGAGCCGCTGCTCTAGCATCCGCGTCTCTAGAACTGCTATCCATTTCACTGCTAGCTTGATCAGCTTTTTCGTCAGTGGAAACGCCGAGCTGAACCGCTTTTAGCTCATCGCTTTCCAACTCGAGTAATTTAGACGTCGTGCTTA
>JBFHDT010000267.1:0-3769 GCA_041584575.1 Porticoccaceae bacterium | reverse complement strand
GACGACCAATGCATGGATGATATTGACAATAAAACCACCGTGCTAATCCTCGGTGATGCCCGCAATAACTTTCTGGCTCCGCGCACCGAAGTGATGCAAACCCTGCATCTACGCGCCAAGCGGGTTATCTGGCTCAACCCTGAGCCGGCGACTTTCTGGAATGCAGGCGATTCAGAAATGTACAAATACAAACCCTACTGCCATATGGCGAAAACCTGCAACACTCTCGATCACCTGGAGAGAATGCTCGACGACCTTCTTAAAGCGGCAACTAGCGGAACCTAATGGCCTTTTTTAAGACCACTTGAAAAATAAGCCAAAAAAAACACCGGCACAAAGGCCGGTGTTTTTTTAACCATAAGTTTTCAGCTACTTACATTTCAATGGGTAATGAATAAGAAACAACAAAGTTCAAATCTTCATCAATCGCGCCACACACGGTATCATTCTTATCACAATCCTGATCAATCACCTTACTCGCAGTGAATGTAACATTGTCATTGAAGGCGTAAGAAATATTCAAGTGGGTCATATCATCATTGCCACCTGGGTCGGCATTAAAATCATGGTAGCCCACGGTTGCACTGAATTTTTCATAGGTTCCGCTCAGAGTGAAATACTCATATCCTGATCCACCAGCAACGTTGTCATAGTAGGAAAAGCTGAAAGCACCGTAACCGAGGGTCAGTATAACTTCACTTAATTCACCAGTAGTGTCATCGGACATGTTAAAACCGTTTCCCGACAAGCCGTCGTCAGAGTAGTTATAATTCCACAAGCTCAAATCATAAGAGAAATCACCCGACTCGCCACCGTAACCAACGAAGTAATCGTATTCATTGCCCAAGGCATCGTCACCACTGCTGACCCAAATACCGCCATAGGCACCTGAATTACTATAAACCAGGTCGCCTGAAACTGCGGCACTGCCGTCACCTAGATCAATACCACGCCACAAATACATATTGGCCACAGCAACAGACGCAGAAACTTCAGCCATTGCTGGAGTCGCAACGGTTACCGCACCTGTTAAAGCTGCAGCCGCAACACCCATTCGCACCAAATTTGCTTTTTTCAACAACATAATTTTCCCCAACTTATCCAAGAATGAATTAAGAAGCATGCAAGTGAATACTTCTGATCGTGAATAAGCACCTATCGTGCCACTTTAGTAATAAAACAATAGAAAACGGCTATACAAGGATTAAATTCATATATAACAAGGGGTTAAAAAACACCCCCTCGCTTTACTAAAAGCCCTACTAGAGCGCGCCATTACGGTGCGTTTTTGACAAGATTGCTTATCGACCGCGCTTTTCTAGTGCATCAAGTCGCTTAAGTATCTCAAGTAAGGTTTTCTCGAGACTGACACCGCCTTCACCTAACGCTGGACTTTCTTTGACAACAGCCCCCGGTGCCGCTAGTTTCTGCCGCAAAAGCAGCTCATCAAGACGCCGGTTAAGATCTCGTTCAACAACATACTGGCCCTTGACTCCAGAGCGACCCACTTTACCCGGCCTGCCTGACTCACCTTGATCGCCGCCAGGGATCCACTTTTTATTACCCGCCAAGGTTCTCATATTCACATAGTGGCCCGGTGCGCCCTTGCCCCCAACACCTTCCTTGCCTGGCTTACCACCTACACCCGCCGTATTTTTGGTAGTCACTCGCTTGCCAACTCCACCCTGCAGGCCACTTTCAGGTAGAAAACTGTAGTAAATTCGTACGTTGCCGCCATTGCCGCCATCACCACCGTCGCCGCCATCACCACCGTCACCACCGGATGCACCTGGGCACTTGTCCGCAGCTCCGCCTGCTTGTCCGTTGCCGCCAGCGCCACCTAAACCGCCAGCGCCACCACTCACATCAATAGCCAGGGATTCGAGCCGCTCCAAACTCAGGGTTAAGGCCAATGACAAGCCGTCTCCACCGGGCTTACCGTGCGCTCCATTGGCACCCGCCTGTCCTCGACGGCAGTCTTTGGCCTGACCCTCGGCAGAAGCGCCAGAGGCTCCTTCTGAACCGGTAAAGCCCACACCGACGATACTCACGCCATTACCGATACGCGCGCGGCGCGCCTCAATGCTCCAGCGGGGCGCCGAGGTGTCCAACAGCAGAGTTGCACCATCTTCAAGTACCAGCTCATCAAAGATCCAATCCGCATACTCAGCGCCTAGCGTGTGTGTTTCACCCGACGCAACATAAAGCCTTTCAAGAGACCAGGCGTTAGCAGCCAACAAACAAACACCGAGCATAGAAATAAACGCTCGAACAAACACACGATGGTATTTCATAATAAATTCCTAATTCAGAAAAAAACCACAGCCGTCACTCGCGCGGCCAGCTTAAATTCGTAAAGATTTCATAAATTAATCATTGGGGCCAGCGCAACTGGCTGCGGAGCATACTAATCGCTGCACTGGAAAGGGGCAATCTACGGATAGCCGCATCCGTGTTCAATAACAAATCAAACGGTTATATAGCGTCTAACTTCAGCTTCATCCATTTCATCACCAAGACCCGATAACACCGCTTCACCGCGATCCATCACTAGATAGTCATCGGCCAGATCGCGAGCAAATTCGAAATATTGTTCCACCAGAAGTACGGCCATACCGCCACGACTTCTAAGAAGACTGATAACATTCTGAATATCTTTAATGATCGATGGTTGAATACCCTCAGTCGGCTCATCCAGAATCAACAACCCAGGGCGAGTCACCAACGCACGAGCTATCGCTAGCTGCTGCTGTTGCCCTCCCGACAAATCGCCACCACGCCGCTTTATCATCTGTTTTAGCACGGGGAATAACTCAAAAATTTCATCGGGTATATGTCGCGAGGCGCGCGGCAATACCGAAAACCCTGTTTTCAGGTTTTCCAGTACGGTTAATTGTGAGAAGACATCACGCCCCTGGGGCACGTAAGCAACTCCTTTTTTTGCCCGTTCATAGGGTGCCAGGCGACTGATATCTTGCCCTTCCCAGATAATGGCACCACCGCTAATCGCCTGCTGCCCCGCTATGGCTCGCATCAACGAGGTTTTACCGACGCCGTTGCGTCCCATCACACAGGAGACACGACCCTTTTCCGCCGTAAGGCTAACCTTCTTCAAAGCCTGACTGGCGCCATAATGTAAATCAACTTCGCAAATTTCCAGCATCTTAACGCCCTAGATAAACTTCAATGACCCGCTCATCTTTCTGCACATGGGCCAGAGAGCCCTCGGCCAGCTGATGCCCTTCATGCAGTACCGTGACATGGCAGTCCAACGCTTTAATAAACTCCATATCATGCTCAACCACGACAACAGAACGCTCGCCGCTAATGTCTTTTAACAATTGCGCAGTCAGCTCTGTTTCCTGGTCAGTCATTCCCGCAGCGGGCTCGTCAACCAACAAGAGTTCCGGTTCCTGAATAATCAGCATGCCTATTTCCAGCCACTGCTTTTGCCCGTGCGACAAAGAACCGGCAATATCACTGCGCTTTTCCTTTAAACCAATCAGCGAGACGATTTCGCTAATTCGCTCATACTGCTCAGCACTTTGTTTAAAGAATAAAGTTTTGAAAACACCACGATTGCCTGCCATCGCTAGATCTAGGTTTTGCTCAACCGTGAGGCTTTCAATAACAGTCGGCTTTTGAAATTTGCGGCCAATCCCCAGATTGGCGACATCCGCCTCATCAAACTGGGTTAAATCAACCGTATCGCGAAAAAAAACCGTACCTGAATCAGGTCGCAATTTGCCCGTTATCACATCCATCATGG
>JBFHDT010000266.1:0-3771 GCA_041584575.1 Porticoccaceae bacterium | reverse complement strand
CGGGCGCGTTCAGCAAAGTGGGTTTATACGTATTTGCGTAATTTTTATGCTGATAGTAGCCGCCCCGTCGGCATCAATAACAAAGTCTTTAAAGACGTAGGTATGCCCCATGCCCTACTGGACTTGCAGGGTCTACAAGGTTGCGCACCTGGCCCCATGCTGGCTCATAACGGTGGTATTAAAGTTGACCCATTGACCAGTGAGCCTCTTCTCGATGACCCTTGCGGCTCCTATGAGTTGCTCAGTGAAGGCACTTTGTCCGCCGAAGAATTCGATGGCGCAGTTTATGACTTGGTCAATTTTATGGCTTATATGGCCAATCCAGTAGAAGCAGAAAGTAAGCGTATGGGCGTTTATGTGCTTTTATTCCTCGCATTTTTGCTGGTCTGGGTATGGCTGCTAAACCGTGAATACTGGAAAGACATTCACTAATTAGGCCGTGGTTTAACCAGGTTTTTATTTATCCTTTGAGGTTTATGTAATGGGTGTTGTTTCAAAGCGAACGTCGATGACATTTTTTTCTGATCCGGCAAGTCACTACTGCCACAGAATAAGAATAGTCCTTGCCGAAAAAGGCGTGACTGTCGACATAGAAGAAGTCGATCCCGTTGCTATCCCAGAAGAGTTGGCCGAACTCAATCCCTACGGCTCACTACCGACGCTAGTCGATAGAGATTTGTCTCTGTACGAGTCTAAAGTGATGATGGAATATCTTGATGAGCGTTTTCCTCACCCGCCTCTGCTACCGGTTTACCCTGTGGCTAGAGCTCTTAGTCGACAATATATGCACCGTATTGAGAAAGATTGGTGTGAAAAGGTAGATGTCATTCTCGCAAATAAGGAGAGCAAGGCAGTTGACCAGGCTCGCAAAGAACTACGCGATAGCTTGTTAGGTATTTCACCTATTTTTACTGATAAGCCCTTCTTTATGTACGAAGAGTTTACTTTGGTCGACTGCTGTCTGGCGCCATTATTGTGGCGACTAGAGAGCCTGGGCATTGATATGCCCAATACCCGTCAGGCTAAACCGCTACACGACTATATGCGACGTTTGTTTGAGCGTCCTGCATTTCTGTCTAGCTTGACGGAGCCTGAGCGGGATATGAACAGCTACTAAGGCCTTCGTTTTTTCAGGCCCGGCTCTGCAGGAAAGACTCATGGCAATGACTTCCAATAAGCCCTACTTAGTTAAGGCTTTTTATGACTGGATTGTAGACAACGACTGTACTCCCCACGTGGTAGTTAATGCGATGGGGGTCGGCGTAGAGGTGCCGCAAATTTATGTCACTGACGGCCAGGTTGTGCTTAATCTTGCACCAAGAGCAGTTACCGCCTTCAATCTTGATAATGACGCAATCAGCTTCAATACACGTTTTGGTGGCGTCCCCACTGATATCTATGTGCCCATTGATGCTGTTATTGGTATTTATGCACGGGAGAATGGCGAAGGTATGGCCTTTGAGTCGTCGGGACCACAAAAGACCGAGCTGCGCGGTATTGATGATGAACCTGACGATGAGCCACCGACTGGCTCTGGGCCCCCGGGCTCAAAACGAACGGGAGCAAAATCATCAGGTCCCATACTAAGAGTTGTTAAGTAATTCGGGCTACATTAAATTTAGCTCGCCTAGACAGACTAACCCGAGGAGAGAGGAGTTGATAATGAATGATCCAATCGTGATTTGCGGATATGCACGTACGCCAATGGGCGGCATGATGGGTGTCTTGTCCGATGTGCCGTCGCCACAGTTGGGCGCAACAGCAATTGCCGCCGCTATGGAGCGCGCTGGTGTTGATAAAAATGATGTTGACGAAGCTTTACTCGGCTGTGTATTGCCAGCTGGCGTAGGTCAATCCCCTGCGCGTCAGGCCGCGTTGGGTGCAGGTCTGCCCGTTAGCACTGGCACCACTACTGTTAATAAGATGTGTGGCTCTGGTATGAAAACTGTAATGATGGCTTGTGACACGCTACTGGCGGGCCAAGCGGATGTCGTTGTTGCTGGTGGTATGGAAAATATGAGTAGTGCGCCCTACGTGCTGAAGAAAGCACGCGGTGGTTATCGACTGGGTAATGATGAATTACTCGATCATATGTACGTTGATGGCCTGCAAGATGCCTATACCGGCGGCTTGATGGGTGTCTTTGCTGAAAGTTGTGCCGGTAAATACACTTTTACCCGTGAAGATCAGGATGCCTACGCCATTGAGTCTCTGCGCCGTGCCAACGCCGCGATCAATGAGGGTAAACTCAGCCGTGAAATTGCGCCGGTTACTGTTAAGACGCGCAAAGGCGAGACAGTTATTGATACCGATGAGCAGCCAGGTAATGCCCGCCCCGATAAAATCCCTAATCTCAAACCTGCCTTCAAGAAAGACGGTTCTGTTACGGCGGCCAACGCTAGCTCAATTTCTGATGGCGCTGCCGCTCTGGTGTTGATGCGCCAGAGTGAGGCGGAAAAGCGTGGTCTCAAGCCTGTCGCAGTGATTCGTGGTTATACCCAGTTTGCCCAGGAGCCAGAGTGGTTTACCACTGCCCCTGTTGGTGCCATGAACACCCTCTTTGAGCGCACTGGTTGGTCGTCGGCTGATGTTGATCTGTTTGAAGTCAACGAAGCTTTTGCTGTTGTCGCCATGGCGGCGATGAAAGAGCTGGATATTCCCCATGACAAAATCAATGTTCATGGTGGTGCCTGTGCTTTGGGTCATCCCCTGGGCGCCAGTGGTGCGCGCATTATCGTGACCTTACTTTCAGCTCTGGAAACCTATGGTAAGTCCAAAGGCGTCGCCAGTCTCTGCATTGGTGGTGGTGAGGCAACAGCTGTTGCTGTGGAACTTCTCTAAGCGATATATTGGGCAGTGTTGCATAAAAAAAGCCCCGTATTGTCGGGGCTTTTTTTATGGCTTTTGTTTTACGATGGTCAAGGCCAGGCTTATTTAGTCGTTGAACCCTTGTTGAGACCTTCCCAGCGTTGCACCAGATTGGGGGCGTCAATACCCAATGAATCAAGCGTGCGGCCAACAGTCTGATTAACGATGTCCTCGATATTAACCGGGTGTTGATAAAAAGAAGGCACTGGTGGTGAAATAATGCCGCCCATCTCAGCAACAATCGTCATGTTGCGCAAGTGTGCGAGATGAAGGGGGGTTTCTCTCGGTAATAGCACCAGTGTCCTGCGCTCTTTTAGAGTCACACCGGCTGCGCGGGATATCAGGTTACTGTCCAGCCCATGAGCAATAGAGCCCAGGGTGTTCATTGAGCACGGAGCTACCACCATGGAGTGCACAGGGAAGGAACCGCTGGAGATGCTGGCGCCAAAATCTTTGTGACGATGGCATACGTCTGCCAGTACTGAAATTGCTTTTTTGTCGAAGCCTGTTTCATGTTCGGCAGTGACGACACCGGCGGGTGACAAAACCAGGTGGGTTTCAACTTCGGGCAACTCGGCCAATACCTGGAGCAGGCGGATACCATAAATACAGCCGGTTGCGCCGGTAATGGCAACAATGACTCGTTTGAGCATAACTTCTCCTATTGCAATCCTGACTTTATGACATTGTAGACGTGTTGAGTGTTATTTGGGGGGGCTGATTGGCTTGGTTCTCTCAGGGGAGCTCGTGTCTGACGTAAGCGGGGGATAGTTTGTATAAAACCCAGACAACAAAAAAGGGCAAAACTTTTCAGTCTTGCCCTTTTTCTGTTTTCAGCTGTTTAGCGTTAGCTAAAGGCGTAAAACAGATAGCCTTACTTCTACATAAAAGTAGAATTAGATG
>JBFHDT010000265.1:0-3777 GCA_041584575.1 Porticoccaceae bacterium | reverse complement strand
ATGGATATGCCCTTATCCTTTCACATTTTAACGTCAAAAGCCGATCAGATCGCCGCCCAGCGCGGGCCAAAAATCAATGGCTTTCTCGGTATTATGCGCGGCTGCCAAGATGTACTCGGCACCTTCGTGTTTGGCGGTGTTTTTGAACGACACCCTAAATTAAAGGTCGTTTGCGCCGAAGCCGATGCTGGCTGGGTGCCTCACTTTATCTACCGTATGGACCACGCCTACGACCGCCATCGCTATTGGATGAAGTGTCCACCACTGGAAAAAATGCCCAGCGAATACTTCCTCAATAATATTTATTTAACCTTCCAGGATGACTGGACGGCCTTTAAGCACCGCAATGAAATGAACCCCCAGCGCTTAATGTGGGCTAACGACTTCCCCCACAGTGACTCAACCTGGCCCTGGTCGCAGGGCATTCTGGAAGAGCACACCAAAGATATGAGTCAACAAGAAAGGGACTGGATTCTCCACGATAATGTCGCGGAGTGTTACAACCTGCCTATTTAAGCACTGGTTTAAAATCAGTGCATTATGCCCGGGTTGAATAAGGCATATCGCACCATAAAACCCCAGTTCAGCAGGCGCTAAGAAGTTTTTTATTTACTGGCATTTTTGTCAATCAACAACATGACAAAACCCTTTGAAACAGCCCATAAATGAGAGGGACACCCAATGAATTACGATCTTAAAATTGTCGGCGGAACCCTTGTCGACGGCAGTGGCAAACCAGGTTACGCCGGCGATGTCGGCATTAAAGACGGCAAAATTATCGCTCTGGGCCAAGTTCCCGGCGACGCCACACAAACCATTGACGCTAGTGGTAAGGCCGTCACCCCAGGCTTTGTCGACATCCACACCCACTACGATGCACAAGTGGTATGGGATCGCATGTTAACGATTTCACCCTGGCATGGCGTTACCACTGTCGTACTCGGTAACTGTGGCTTTGGTGTCGCACCCACTCGATCCCATCAACGTGATTTAATTGTCGGCACATTGGAAAAAGTCGAGGGCATGAGCGCCGCCACCCTCAACGCGGGACTGGGCGACGACTGGCCCTTTGAAACCTTTCCCGAATACCTCAATGCCATCGAAGACATCGGCACGGCTATTAACGTCGGCGTGCTGGTGGGTCACACCCCCACCCGCCTGTATGTGATGGGCGAAGAAGCCTCAGAGCGCGAGGCCAACGACGACGAAATTGCGCAAATGCGCCAGATTGTTGTCGAGGCACTCGATGCCGGCGCCCTCGGTTTTGCCACCTCCAAATCACCCACCCATGTTGGTTTTAAAGGCAAACCGGTACCCAGCCGCGTTGCCTCGCTGAACGAGCTCGAGAGCCTCGCCTCAACGCTTGAAAACCGCAATGCGGTAATGCAAGTCACCGCTGGCAAGGGTTTTTGGTTTGACGAATACGAAGCCCTCACACGTAAATACGGCATGACGATTAGCTGGACAGCCATGCTCGCCGGCATGGCTTCACCGGATGCTCATCTCGCTCAGCAACAACGCTCACAGGAACTTGCCGAGCAGGGCCTGGCCATCGTGCCCCAGGTAACACCGCGCCCACTGTGCTTTGAGTTTCAGTTTAAAGAACCCTTCCCCTTTGAGGCGCTGCCAGTCTTCAAACCCATTTCAAGTGCCGACTTCGAAGGCAAAAATGCCCTCTATGCCGACGCTGAGTTTAGAGCTGCTGCAAAAGAAAAAATGGACAATGTACGACCGTCTTTTCGCCTCGCCTGGGAAAATTCCTTGATCTCCAGTTGCCCCAGTCACCCCCAATACGAAGAACGCACGATTATCGACGTGGCCACCGAGCTAGGCGTACACACTCTGGATCTGGGCTTTGACCTGGCTTTGGAAAATGACTTAGAAGCCCGCTTCCGCATGCCCGTGGCCAATGCCGACGAAGACGAAGTTGAAAAACTCATCACCGATAAAAATACGGTCATTGGTCTCTCCGATGCTGGTGCCCACGCCAGTCAGCTTTGCGATGCTGGTCTGCCGACTTATCTGCTCGGCCACTGGGTTAGAGAAAAACAAGTGATCGCCTTCGAAGAGGCCATTCGCATGCTCACTTCTCGCCCCGCCGAGGTGTTTGGCATCAGTGACCGTGGTTTATTAAAAATCGGGCGCCCCGCCGATGTACTGATAGTCGATCCGCAAACTGTCCACTGCGGAAAGCTCGAACGCATTTACGACCAACCCGCCAATCAGGACAGATTAATTGCCGAAGCCTTTGGCATAGAATCTGTCATCGTTAATGGCACGTTATTACGCCAACAGGGTGAAGACCAGTTAGACCCTCTGGGTAAACTACCCGGTCGGCTATTGCGTGGTGGTAAAGCCGGCTAATTACCTTGCGACTTAAATTTTTAATGGCATCCACTAACAACCCGCGCTACTTTTCGTGTAATGCGAATTTGAAAAACAGCAAAGCTATCTCCTACTCACAGATAACGACACAATGAATAAACAACGGATTGATTTACTCATGCAAACACCTGTGTTTGGTGCTATTCGTGAAGAACTTATTGCCCAACTGGTCGAGCAAGCCCCTCTCATAAACGTTAAAAACGGCGCTTATTTATTTCGCGAAGGCGACCGGGGCACGTCTATGTATATCATTGAAAGTGGTCGTATGGCCGCCCTGAAAAAATGGGATACAGAAGAGTATTTACTCAAAGAACTGCTCCAGGGGGATTGTATTGGCGAGATGGCGCTATTTGATTTTTTGCCACGCAGTGCTTCTATTATTAGCACCGCAAATACAACGCTAATTGAAATCACAGCGGCTGATTTGCTGACTATTTATCATCAGGATCTTGAACAATTTACCCTGCTACAAATGAACCTGGGCAGAGAGGTCACGCGCAGACTCCGTGCAGCCGATGAGCAACTCTTTCATGAACGCATGCAAACCACCATTGATGGTGAAAATGTGCGTTTTCAGACCTACTTAAAAACAAAAGATACTAGAAAGGGGAATTAATATTCCGCCATCATTTCACTCTGGCGTTGTACCAATTCTTCAAGGGCGAGCATCCACTGCCGTAACTTAGTGGCTTTGGGTGCCGGCTGCTCTCTACTCTCGTCGCGTAGCGTAATGTCTGATTGACTAACACCGGGCATCGGGGCTGTAGCAAGCGGGGCAGTCTCGGGCAGGCAGAGTTGCCGATGAGCTTCAAGCAGCTCACCTAACCAGCCTTCATTGACCAACACTTCTATTTCTCGAGCTTCTGGCGCAGGTATATCAACCGCCACAAGTGCCGCCTGCAACGCTTTGATAGCGTTAATGACAGGAATATCCGAGCAACGGTAATTTTCAGCAATAGCCCGCAACTGACAAAGATAAGCACTATTGAGCAGATACAGGGCGCTGTGTTGAAAAGCACGCTGCAATGTATCGCCTACATCGGCCCGATGCTCAAGCTCATCGAGAATGAGCTGTGCGGAAGACAGATGCTGATTAACCAGACGTGGATAAAGCATTGGCATTCACCGCATAGACACTAACAACAATCAACTTTTACGCTTGTCAGTAACGACCCACTTTTCATTTTGATAAAAGGCTTTCCAACCGCTGGCCTTGCCGTCAATTTCAGACTGCACATAAATCTCCTGTGTCTTACGGCTAAAACGCACCACCGTTTTATTGCCATCGGGATCTTCCGTGGGCGCTGAGAACAAGAAGGTGTATTTAGGGTCTATCTCATCTTTATGGGGCAGTAATTCTTTTACCAGGGGTGCGCGCGTTTCACGATTCTT
>JBFHDT010000264.1:0-3804 GCA_041584575.1 Porticoccaceae bacterium | reverse complement strand
GTTCGCTCCTGGGTTAATTCAGCCGATTATTGGGGCGTGTATTTTAGTTTGACCGAAGCGGTGAAAAAACGCTTCGACCAGGAAGGTATTTCCATCCCTTATCCTCAGCAAGACGTCCACCTTCATAAAACCGAAAGCTAAGAAAGCTGCTAATGAACAGGAGGTTTGGTCCTGGTCTTTTGGTACTGACGATAGCGACTTTCCTCAGTACTGCTGCCTGGTCAAAAGGAGAGGACCAGGGTAGCAGTATGCGTGCCGCCAACCCCAAGGGACAGATGGATCGTACTCGGGCTATTGAAAGGAATTATGATAATGAAATAAAGGAAAAAAGAAGAGAGCATCGTGATGAGCATGATGCCAGAGAGCGCCGCAAAGAACATGACTCTAGGTACGAGCGGGAACAAAACAGTTATCGCGAGCATCGGCAAGATGGCAAGAAAGCTGTAGGTCTCGCTAAACAGCGGGAGAAAAAAGCTTCTCAGGATCAAAAGGAGTTGAGCCGAGGCTCTGAACAAGGGCAGAAAACCAGAGAAGAGAATAGTCGTAAATGGTGGAAATTCTGGGGCGAATAACACCATTGCCATTATTATAAAACATCGATAGAACAGTATTATTTATCATACAGGAGGTTGTTTATGGGGTTTTTTGCATGGCTATTTTTAGGTGCTGTAGCAGGCTATGTGGCGAAGTGGTTAATGCCGGATAAAATGCCGGAAAGTACTATAGCCACTGTTCTAATTGGTGTTCTCGGAGCTATGTTGGGGCGGGGGCTAGTGGCATTACTGGCTCTTGGTGCGACGGGTGGACTTGGTATTTTAACCATTGTGGTTGGGGTTTTGGGTACTTTGTTACTGGTCTATGGTTATAACAAGGTGACCGGAGAATAGTTGCGTTTATCTGTAGTTACTTCAATTTCCTTAATAAATACGCCTGAGATATTGCATTACCCCAGGCGTGTTTATAGCTGAACTATTTGGTGATTCAGCTAATATCTGACTGCTTTAACCCGCCATCAATACACCACCACTGACAGCAATGTTTTGTCTGATTACATAACCGGCCTGTTCCTAAGCGAGAAAATCAACGGTGTGGGCGATTTCTTCGGGCTGACCCATACGCCGCAGGGGCAGTGACTTCTTAATGGCGTTAACACCCCTGTTAGTGACCGGGTTGATGGCGCGTGTATTTTCGGGCTAGAATTTTTGAAAAGGCAATTAAACCCGGCAAAAAGGCGCACAAACTCGTACAGGACCGATGTGGTTTATAGCGATGCCCTTTTCCTGAAACGCTTCGTCGGTGTTGAGGAAAGGCAGCAGGTTGCCCTAACTGGCATTGTTGACGCTGATAACGGGATTCCCAGTTTTTTCCTTAATAGACGTAGACGCTGCAGGGTTGACTGAATCGGCACGGGTGACATTCATTCCAATCACTAGGCCGCCGAGTTCGTCGGCTAGATTTTATGCGGCGCTGGCAGCAATATCGGTGGCGACGACCTTGAGACCGGCTTCGGTTAGTGCGCGGCAAATAGCTTAGCCAATACCCCTGGCGTACCGGGTGGCCCATGCAATTTGTTGCGGGCTTATCGTTTTCTCCGCAGCCAGTTATAGTTCGGGTTTGAATGATTGAGAAGCAATTCTTGGCTGAGGCTTATAAGTCCAGCTTTTCACGCAGCGCCTTCATTTGTTTGAGGCGTTCTTCTTTTGACTGAGGTTTACCGGGTGGTGGTAATTCTGGGGGTACTTCTATCTTCAATTTTTCACCACACAACACTTTGCGACGCAGCTCTTCGTAATGGCGTTTAAAGATGGGCCAGGTGGTTTTCTCGTTCTGATTCTCCAGATCAAACCAGCCGGTCTTTTGGCCCGCAAAATAAACGGCTGGATGTGTCCATCGCTGTGCCGCTTTGGGGTGGGGGGCCAGGCAAGCTTGTAAATAAGCGTCGTGGGGGGTGGGCAGGCCAATGCGTGAGCCCTGCTCGTCGCAGCTGCTAATCATTTTTTGCAAGGTGGGCAGATATTCTGACTGTTCAATAATTTGTCGTGCGCCCAGCAAGAGATATTCCACAGGGTAATCACGTAGGGCGTCGAGCCACAGGCGCTTCGCCTGATTGAGCAGTGAGGTATCGTTAAAAGCCGCATAAAACTGATTGTGAAAGTTGATGCGAAAGAGGGCGAAAATCTGGTTAATAGCATCAACCAGTGCGCTGTCTTCAGCCTGCCCAGCTGCGGTCGCTGAGTTCTTCTGCAAGCTTTCTATGTCGTGTACTACCTGGTCGATCAGTTCGTTGTTTGCCATGGTTGTGCGTCAATGTGTTGTCGGCAGTGGTGGCTGCCTGCTGGTGAGTGTAGGCCCATTGTTTTTTCGCAAATTGTAGAAACTTGGTATTCCAGGAACTGACCAGGTGGCCGCTATCCCGCCAGTAGACAATGAATTCTGGCACCAAGTTTAGCGCGAAGGCGCGGTCGATGTTGCCCATTTGTAGGATGTCGAACACGGTTTCGTCGGGTTGCCAATCGTTGCTGATGGGGCGCGGTGTGGTGTCCATTTGCAGCGTGTGGGTGTAACTCGCCCACTGGCGTTTGATGTGCTGGATAAAACGTGAATTCCAGGTGCTGGAATTGGTGCCGCGTTCTTGCCAATAGAGAATGAACTCAGGTATGGCATCTTCGACAAAGTTGCGATTAATACCGGCCGATACGGTGAGAATATCCAGAGCATCAGCGCTGGGCTGCCAATCATCGCTCATTGCTACTTCTTTACTCTGGCGTGCATTGCGGGTTTCCTGCTTACGCCACAGTCGCAATACGTGCTTGAGATAGCGCGAGCCCCAGCTGTAGCGGGGCTCGTTCCGTTCGGTCCAGTAGGTAACAAATTCACCGACTTGCTCCAGAGCAAAATCCTGAGGAATACCGTATTGGGCGAGTTGGGCGAGCAGGTCTTTTTCGGGTTGCCAGCTCTTGGTAATTGCCTGCGCTCGTTGCGCGGGGGTAGAAGGTGCTGGTGCGATAGTCGTTGTCGGCGGCGTTAATGGGGCCGCGTTTAATGCTGCCTTTTGCTGAGAACTTGCGGGTACCTGGGCAGAGGGGGTGCTGTTGCGCTCATTGATGGCGAAGCGAAAACGTCCACCCGCTTGAAAGGTCTGTGCACCGATCAGCAATATGCCCTGCTCGCGCAGGTTATTGGTAATGCGTTGAATGTCGGCTGCCTGCCAGAAGGGCAGAGCCTGTAATACCTTGTCGGTATTGACTTCACACCACGCAAAACCGTGCTGGTTTTCGGCTTCAGCGTAGGCGAGAAAGACTTTCAGGGTTTGTACCATAATCGCTTCTTCAAGCCCCAGGGCAGCAGCGAGTTGAGGGTAGAAGAACAGGGGTGTTTCGGGGATCAATGACATGGCGTCACTCTAGCAGATTTGCTCTGCCTTGGCGCTCTCAGTAAGGCAGGGGAGCTGTGTTTTTGCTCGCTATCATTTGACGAATGCCTGATCGTGATTGTTCCGCCGCAACAGCCACGGTAGGATGCGGGCTCTCGATATCAGGTGGAACCGTCGGTGGCAAAAAAGAAAAACTCAGCGTTCGTTTGCAACGATTGCGGTGCAGACTACACAAAGTGGCAGGGCCAGTGCGGTGAGTGCCACGCCTGGAATACCCTCAGCGAGGTGCGCCTGGCCGTCACCAAACCATCTTCGTCGGGTGGCCGAGGGGGTTATGCTGGTGCCGCAGATGCCGATGTTAACCTGCTGTCCGATATTGAAATTGACGAGCTACCGCGCATTGCTACTGGTGCGAGTGAGCTGGATCTGGT
>JBFHDT010000263.1:0-3814 GCA_041584575.1 Porticoccaceae bacterium | reverse complement strand
GCAACCAAGGATGAAAAACCCTCAAGCAAGGGTTGAATCAGCTTGTGCTTGATTTTCAGCGCTCCCTTATTGACGATCAAGCGTGAGCTAACAACATCAATCAATTCACGCGGTTCAAGGCCATTCGCCTTCAAAGTATTACCGGTATCGACGATATCGACAATTTCATCGCAGAGTTCGATGAGTGGCGCCAGCTCCATCGCCCCGTAGAGCTTAATGATGTCCGCCTGCACACCTTTTTCTGCATAGTAGCGCCGTGCCACGTTGATATACTTGGTCGCCACACGAATGCGACCCGTCACCGGGGCGGCATCCACCATGCCGGCCGTCATTAAACGGCAGCGGGAAATACCCAGGTCGATAGGTTCGTAATAACCATCATCGCCATTTTCCAGAAGAGTATCTTTACCCGCGATACCGAGGTCGGCAGCACCAAATTGCACGTAAGTCGGCACATCCGTGCCGCGCAGTACCAGCAGACGAATATCGTCCCGATTGGTGGCAAACATCAACTTGCGGCTGCTGGCAATGTCCTCACTGGGCACAATACCCACCTCGGCCAGTAGTGGCAGTGTCTCTTTAAGAATACGTCCCTTGGTGAGGGCAATGGTCAACTGACTCATGATTCGATCACTTTAATTAATAAGCTCAACACTGAAACAAAGCGGCATTAATTCGGCACGCGACGGATATTGGCACCCAGTTGCTGAAGTTTTTCCTCAATACATTCGTAGCCGCGGTCAATGTGATAGATACGGTCGACGACTGTTTCGCCCTCGGCCACCAAACCAGCGATGACCAAACTCGCCGAGGCTCGCAAATCAGAGGCCATCACCGGCGCACCGGTGAGCTTTTCAACGCCAGTCACAATGGCGGTATTACCCTCGAGAACAATGTGGGCACCCATACGATTGAGTTCGTGTGTTTGAATCAAGCGATTTTCAAAAATCGTCTCCGTCACCGTGCCAACACCGTCGGCAACCGCATTAACCGCTGTCAGTTGGGCTTGCATATCCGTCGGAAAACCGGGATAGGGCGCGGTGCGCAATTGCACAGGCCTGGGGCGACGGCCCTCCATGTCGAGTTCAATCCAGTCATCACCGCTGGTAATTTTGGCGCCCGCCTCTTCCAGTTTAAGCAACACGGACTCGAGGATATGAGGGTCAGTATCGAGTAGCCTTACCTTGCCCCGCGTGGCTGCCGCTGCGGCCAAATAGGTGCCCGTTTCAATCCTGTCGGGCATGATGTTGTAACTGCCACCGCATAGGTTAGGGACACCGTTAATGGTAAGGCTATCGTTCCCCGCGCCCTGCACATCGGCACCCAACGCATTGAGGCAGTTGGCTAAATCAACAATTTCAGGCTCCCGAGCGGCATTTTCAATCACCGTCGTACCCTCTGCCAGACTTGCCGCCATCATCAAGTTTTCTGTGGCACCCACCGAAACCGTGTCCATAAAGATGTGAGCGCCTTGCAATCGCCCATCAACGCTAGCCTTGATGTACCCACCATCAATGGTGATGTCGGCACCCATTAATTCGAGTCCGTGCAAGTGCAGGTCAACCGGGCGACTACCGATGGCACAACCCCCAGGAAAAGAGACTTGCGCCTCGCCAAAACGGCTTAGCAAGGGTCCTAGTACCAGAATGGAAGCCCGCATGGTTTTCACCAGCTCATAAGGTGCCGTTCGCGTGTGTAGAGTGCTGGCATCGACTTCGACGCGCATTTTTTCGTCCAGCACAACACCTACCCCCATACAGCCGAGCAACTCAATCATGGTGGTAATATCATGCAGGTGAGGCAGGTTTGACACAGTCACAGGGGCATCGGCTAGCAGGGTCGCGGCCAAAATAGGCAGAGCTGAATTCTTTGCGCCAGATATTCGAATTTCACCCGAGAGCGCTTTGCCCCCAGAAATAAGCAGTTTATCCATGTCTATGCCCACTAATGCCAGCCTGTCGAGCAGCAGTTTTAACTGCCAGTCCCGGGCTTGATTTTGCTAATGCTTGAATTTGATCGACCTGAGCTCAACGTCGCTCTAGTCAGTGTTCTGGCGGTTAAGCTGCCTGCCATTCGTCAGGTGTGCAGAGCTTCATATTCACCGCGTGCACAGCACCAGAGGCAATTTGCTCATTCAAGGCGCCATAAACAAGCTGCTGGCGCTGCACCGCACGCTTACCTTCAAACACCTCACCCACAACAGTGACATTCAGGTGGGAACCTTCACTCTCAACATTAATGTCACAATCGAGCAGAGCTGCCTGTAACAAGCGCTTTATTTCTTCAATATCCATGTTTTACCCGTTAGTTATACCGCTGTCCCAACTGGCGATCACTTTATCGATATCACCGTTATTCTTTTGTGACGATTGAGCGAACTGCCCGCGGAACGTTTTGCCCAGATTAATACCATTAATAATCACGTTAATCACTTTCCACTGACCATCTTTCAGGCCCATCGTGTAGTCGAGAGGGTAAGTCGCCTCTGCACCGACAATCTGCTGGTGCACCGTGACCTTACGCTTATCCTCAATATCTTCTACAGGAAGAAGGACGATTTTCTCACTGCTATAACTCAATAGTCCGCGGCCGTAGGTCTCAACCAACCCGGAACGAAAAGCTTCAGCAAACTGTGCTTTTTGCTTAGCGCTAGCAACCTTGCCATCGCCACCCATCACTTTGAGCGCAATCCAGTCAAAATCGACAATCTGGCCAAGAATCCTGTCAACCTCACCAACAAAACAGTCAAATTGCTGCTGTTTCACCGCTTCATCAGCACTGGTATCCAGCTCTGCACGGTGACGATCGATCTCAGCCAGCACTTTTTTAGTGACTGTATCAATTAGCTGATAGGGTGAAAGTGCGGCCTCCTCTCGTGTCGCATCGGAGACGATACAGCTAGCCTGCGTCTGTCCCGAGAGTACCAAGCCAACCCAGCAAAGCGCCAACACTGTTAATCTTGTCTGCAATAATTTCGTAAACATCATCTCGCCTTCCTTTTTCTGCACGCTTATCTAGCGAGCCAATTATAACCAGCTCTGTCATTTTACCCAGATTTCAAGGCCAGTTTGGGCAGACAGGCCCCCGCCTTGCAAGAAAAACCTCTACCAAAAGACCATTTTTATCGACAGAAGTGCCATACTTTTACTCTCAAAAAGTCGCAAACTGACTGACTTTTTCGGCCGCGCACTATACCATCCCCGACCTGCTTTTGCGACTTGCGTGCAACGGCAAAACAACGAAGTACATTGCGGATTTTAACACTGCAAAGCCACCTTGAACCCCTGTAAAAAAGGAACCCCAACAGCAATGAATGAGCTAATGCCAGCCTATATGGCGATCATTGCCGGCCTTATTGGCCTGGTATGGGGCGCCGACCGCTTTGTGATTGGCGCCGCCAGTGCCGCGAAGAACTTTGGCATTTCACCCATGGTGATTGGCCTGACTATCGTCTCTATTGGCACCTCGGCACCGGAAATCATCGTTTCCATCAACGCCGCGCTGGAGGGCTCCGGAAATCTCGCGGTGGGTAATGCCCTGGGCAGCAACTTGGCTAATATCGGTCTGGTACTCGGCATCACCGCATTAATAGCTCCCCTGCCCGCCCAGCGTCACCTTGTTTTTCAGGAAGGGCCGGTACTACTGCTTGTCACCGCCTTGGTGGGCTACTGCCTCTTCGATCAAATACTTGGGCGCACTGAAAGCCTGGTAATGCTGGCCTTAATCCCGCTATTACTCTGGATCACCGTAAAATACAAAGTGCAACATCCCGATCCAGAAGAGGTCGAGGAAGTGGAAAATATTGCCACCACCT
>JBFHDT010000262.1:0-3825 GCA_041584575.1 Porticoccaceae bacterium | reverse complement strand
TTTAAACCATATTTAATTTCAACCAAACAACAGGTAGTCAATGATGAAAAAACAAGCCTTACGCGTGGGTGTCGGTGGCCCGGTGGGTTCGGGTAAAACAGCGATGGTACTGCGCTTGTGCGAGGCCATGCGTGACGACTTTGATATCGCCGTTGTGACCAACGATATTTATACCCGCGAAGATGCGGAGTTCCTCACCCGTAATGATGCGCTATCGCCAGAGCGTATCGTCGGTGTCGAAACGGGCGGTTGCCCGCACACCGCTATCCGCGAAGATGCCTCTATGAATTTGGCGGCGGTCGCTGAATTGAACGAACGCTTCCCCGGTCTCGATATCGTTTTTATAGAAAGCGGTGGCGACAACCTCAGCGCGACATTTAGTCCCGAGCTGTCTGATTTTACGATATATGTGATTGATGTTTCGGCGGGCGATAAAATTCCTCGTAAGGGTGGGCCGGGTATTACTAAATCAGATTTATTAGTGATTAATAAAATTGATATCGCGCCCTTTGTTGGTGCGTCTCTGGAAGTCATGGAGAGAGATGCGCAGAAAATGCGTAAAGATAAGCCCTTTCTGTTTACCAACATGAAAGATAAAAGTGGTCTTGAAGCGGTTATCTCAACAATTCGTGATTTGGGCATGTTGTAAATAACCCTGCATTTACAACGCTTTTTAACGCTAAAGAGTCGTGTTGCTATTTGACTTGATTGAAGAAAATAGCTACGCACTTTATTGATGCGCGATGCGATTTGTTGGTGCGTACCGTTGTTTTAATTTCCATCCTTGGTCCCTTAACCTCTAAGAAACGTCTTTATTCAAGGCTGTTAGTTTGTTTTCCCCTCATTTTTATTTGGCATGGAACCTGCTTTTACTGGTTCAGCGTTAATTCGCCTTTTTAGAAGACCCACTAAAAATTGATTGATGGAGAGCAAACATGAAAAGAGATTCTGACAAATTATCGCCATTCACATCGCGATCGTGGCTAAAGAAAGCCGGTATGGCGGCGGGTGTTGCTGCGCTGACCTTATCAGCCAGTATTGCCCAGGCGGCGGACACGATTAAAGTTGGTGTATTGCACTCCCTGTCGGGAACGATGGCAATCAGTGAAACAACGCTGAAAGATACTGTTTTGATGTTGATCGAAGATCAAAATAAAAAAGGTGGGTTACTGGGTAAACAGCTGGAGCCCGTTGTGGTTGATCCTGCGTCAAACTGGCCGCTGTTTGCTGAAAAAACAAAAGAACTGTTGGGTAAAGAAAAGGTTGATGTGATTTTTGGTTGCTGGACTTCCGTATCGCGCAAATCAGCCCTGCCCGTTTTAGAAGAAATGAACGGCCTGCTGTTTTACCCGGTGCAATACGAGGGCGAAGAGTCTTCAAAGAACGTTTTTTACACCGGCGCCGCGCCTAACCAGCAGGCTATTCCTGCGGTTGATTATTTAATGGAAGAAGTGGGTGTGAAACGCTGGGTGTTGGCGGGTACTGATTATGTTTATCCGCGTACCACGAATAAAATTCTTGAGTCTTATCTCAAAGGTAAAGGTGTAGCAGCTGAAGACATTATGATTAGCTACACCCCTTTCGGCCATTCTGACTGGCAGACCATTGTTTCTGATGTGAAGAAATTTGGCTCAGCAGGAAAGAAAACAGCAGTGGTTTCCACCATTAATGGCGATGCCAATGTCCCTTTTTATAAAGAGCTGGCTAATCAGGGCGTGTCTGCTGAAGACATTCCGGTAGTGGCTTTCTCTGTTGGTGAAGAAGAGCTTTCTGGTTTTGATACCAAGCCTTTAGTGGGCCACCTGGCCGCATGGAATTATTTCATGAGTGCTGATGCCGACGTTAATGATGATTTTATTGCCAAGTGGCACGCCTTTATTAAAGACGAAAAGCGCGTTACCAACGATCCTATGGAAGCGACTTACATCGGCTTTAAGATGTGGGCTAAGGCTGTCGAAAAGGCGGGCAGCACCGAGGTTGATAAAGTACGCCCTGCCATGTACGGCACAACGGTTGCCAACCTGACGGGCGGCACGGCAAAAATGTTGCCTAATCATCACCTCACCAAGCCAGTATTAATCGGTGAAATTCAGGAAGATGGTCAGTTTGAAACGGTATGGCAGACTGAGTCTGAAGTACCCGGTGATGCCTGGACCGACTTTTTGCCTGAGAGTGCCAAGCTCATCTCTGATTGGCAGGATCCGAAAATCATGTGTGGTAATTACAATACTGAAACCAAGAAGTGCTCTGGTCAGAACTATTAAGTTGTTCGACTAGTGCTATCTTTCTCCAGCTCTGTCAGCCCTCTCGGCTGCTCGGGGCTGGAGTCTCATAAATTTCCTAGAAGGCTAAAGGCAATGAGTGGTTCGTTACGCGCCTTATTTGTGTCGTTCCTGGCATTGTTCATTTTTTCCTCGTCACTATCAGTCAATTCGTTTGCCCAGGAATTGGGCTTTAGTGAGCATATCGCCATGCTTGCGAAGAGCAAATTGCGTGGAAAAGCAGGGCTTATTGATCTTATTGCTGAAACAAAAGATCCTCGTGTGCCCGATCTTTTTGAAGATTTGTTGGACGGGGATCTCTACTACGTCAAGAAGACTGGCCAGGTTGTCGCCATTGAAAAAGTCGAGTCCGGCTATCAGGCAAGCGATGTATTGTCCTTAAAGTCGCTCGGTGTCGTTGGCAAGCGCAGTGTCAAGAAAATTGGTGTCAATAACGCATTGCGCCGACAGTTACGCAGTTATATTGCTACTTTCAATTTAACCAGTGATGAGGCGGACGTTCGTCTGGAGGCCGCGAAGGCTCTGCTGAAAGCACCGGAAGCGTCCTTTTTACCTATCCTGGACACGGCACTGGTTGCTGAGGCGGATGCCGATGTCCGCAGCGCGATGGTTATCGCTCGCTCGGCAATACTTCTGGCTAGCGATGATGCTGAGCAGCGTTTAGTGGCGGTTAATGGCTTGCGCGGGGCCACTGATAAAAAGGTGATGACTCTACTCGAACAATTATTACTCGAAGATGAAGCCGGCAATAGTACCGAGCCCGATGAGAGAGTGCGCCGGGCTGCCGAAGAAGTGTTGAGCAGCCTGCATACCCAGGCGCGTGTCTATAAGGTGATGGAAGACTTATTTTTTGGTATTAGTCTCGGTTCAGTGCTTCTACTAGCAGCGATTGGTTTGGCTATTACCTTTGGCGTCATGGGCGTGATCAATATGGCCCATGGCGAGATGATTATGCTCGGTGCCTATACAACGTATGTGGTGCAACTGTTGATGCCGAACAATATTGGCCTGTCATTGGTGGTTGCCGTACCTGCGGCGTTTCTAGTGTCAGGTTTATTCGGTGTGTTGATTGAACGCAGTGTGATCCGTTTTCTTTACGGCCGTCCTTTGGAAACCCTGCTGGCGACCTTTGGTATCAGTCTTATGCTGCAGCAGCTTGTCAGGTCTGTTTTTACCCCTTTAAACCGCTCTGTCATTACACCCGAATGGATGAGTGGTTCATGGGAAATCAACGGCATGTTGTCGCTGACCTATAACCGGCTTTACATCATCTTTTTTGCTCTGGCGGTCCTCTTCTTACTGATACAGCTCTTAAAGCGTACTTTCTTTGGTTTGCAGATGCGGGCGGTGACGCAAAATCGAACGATGGCCAGTTCAATGGGTATTCGCACCGGCTGGGTCGATGCCATGACCTTTGGTCTGGGTTCTGGTGTCGCGGGCATTGCCGGTGTCGCGTTGAGTCAGCTAACCAATGTCGGACCGAACATGGGCCAAGCCTACATTATTGATTCCTTTATGGTGGTGGTGTTCGGCGGGGTGGGTA
>JBFHDT010000261.1:0-3855 GCA_041584575.1 Porticoccaceae bacterium | reverse complement strand
CTGAAAAAATCGTGCAACAAGCACCGCAAAATAGTCTGGCTGACGGCGAAAAAAATGTATTGTTGCTGGAAAAAAATAGGCGTGAAGCGCTGCCAAAAAAAACCGTTTCAATACATAAATCGCAACAGGATGAGAGGCCTTAACAGCAGTATCGGCAGAATCGCGTGCAGTGTGTCGCGATACTGATAACGGCGATATAAACTTCATCGCCAAGGTAGAGCTTGCCGCCACGGACGAGGCGGGTAGAAATTCAACCTCGCTTATCATTGCCAACCAGACATTGGCACACAGCGAAAGCGCAAAAAAAATCAGCCACTTTACTGTCGTAAAACTTAAGGTCTCAATACCTCCATTCACCCGGCTCACCATTGATAATTAACCTGCGCACGATAATTGCGGCCGGATTCTAATGAACCGGAAAAAACACGCTCGTAACTTTCATCAAAAAGATTATCGATACCCACATTAATGTTTAGTTGGCGGGCTCCACTGCTACGCCATTGGTAGTACACATCGTGTACTCGATAACTGTCTCTGGCTTCGCTGGCTTCGTTAACTTCATTGTGCTCGTCGGCAAACGTCGCACGCCACCCCAGCGACGAGCTCCACTCGGGTAGTTTTAACTGGATAGTTGCGACCACTGTTGCCGGAGTAATATTGGTCAAATAGTCGCGCGTTTTACGATTTTTACCATCGACATCGGCAGCTGTCAGCGAAAAGCGCCAACGCGGATTTTCATAGACTCCCTCAAATTCGTAACCCCATAACTCAGCCTGGGGCACATTCACCGAACGGCTGGTGCCACAACAAACGGGAGCGAAGGAAAAATTCACTTCAAGATCAATAAAATCATCGGCATCAGTGTCAAAGTGTGACCACTTGAAGCGCAAACTATCGTCAGTCGATAAAACGTTATGAAACTGCATGCCAATACCGTATTCAAAGGTATCGTTCGTCTCAGGCTTGAGGTCGGGGTTTGGCACAAAATTATTTGAACCTTGACCAGGAATCGAAAAATGCACACCAGTGGCAAAGGTTTCCGTCATATTCGGTGCGCGAAAACCATGGGCATAACTGGCAAACACCATCAACCATGTTTGCGGTGCATAACTGAACGCCAGTTTTGGCGAGATCTCGTCTGCGTCTAAATCCAGCCCCGCCGCATTTTCAATCGCATAATTATCAAAGCGCAGACCCGGCACAATAAAGAACGTACCGGGCAAGCCCGCCACACCGATGATGCGAATTTCGTCCTGTATAAAAACGCCCCAAAAATCTGTCTCTGCATCGGGAATACCCCCCGCCTCACCCTGAGCACCACTATTATCACTGCCATCCTGGTTCTCTCGATAAAACTCAAAACCATAATTCAAGGTTTGAGAAAAGTCGCGGCCCAGGCCGAAGCGACTCTTGTTTTCTAGACTAAAACCAAGACTGTCGAGTTGCCGTGATATATCACGAGCACTATTGCGTTGGCTTTCTTCTACCTCGGTATTGGTGTAATAGACACGGCTCGTTAATGCCAGAAGGTCGTTGCCTGGCTCATCGTAAATATAACGCAGGCTCGCCGTCGTCGATGTTGTTGTTTTATCGTAAAGGTCCAAGTTACTTGGGCTTTGCGGATTATTTGGCTCACGACTGTCATTTTGATAGTGCTGTAAATCGACCCTGAGTGTGCTCTGAGGTGTCAGTGAATATCCAAACTTTACAAGGCCACTGATAATCTCATCATCGGCGGCCAGGTCACTACCATCGCCAAGTGAAATATCACCCGAATTCCGACTGACAATGCTGGCCAGGGCATCGAGATGGTCATTACGCATAAAGCCCGTGGCCGATACCAACCACTCATCATTCACCGACTGGTTGGCGAGACTCATTGCTGCGCCGCTGTTCTCACCCGGGGTCAATAAATCACTGGCGCTGACGGTTTCAAAGGCGACAACACCACCCAAACCGCCAGCGCCGTACAAGGTTGAGCTGGGGCCGCGCACCACCTCGACTTTCTTTAGAAGCGCTGGGTCGACAAAGAACTTACCATCGTGGCTCGCTTCAAAGGTTTGCCGCACACCGTCGAGTAAAACAACGATGCCTTCAGTACTGTACCCGCGCAATGTAATGTTCTGCCCATTACGGCGCGCACTGCCATTGAATTCAACACCCGGTACATCGCGCAAAACATCTTTAATACGCGAAGACCCTGCCACAGCGGGTTCGTCAACATCGACCACCGTTACCATGGCCGGCAAATCAAAAGCTTTGTGTACTGATTTCGTTGCCACCACGGACACGGTGTCCAGGGGCGATATGACCGGGGATGTATCGGCTGCCAGAGCAATGCCCGGGATAGCAAGCACAGCTGTCAGACTGCCCCCAATCAATAAGTGTTGACGGATATATAACGCTAAATTTTGACATGCACTCGACACGCTAGCCTTCTCCAAAACAGTTTCAACAGCAAAATTTGCTGCTTTTTTTAACTGCCTGGCTAGGTAAGTTCTGCCTTAGCTGGGTGTTTTCTTGTTTTACTTAGTTAATATCAATTTATCTTTACTGGTGATGCGCAGTTGATAAGACGCATTATTGTGACGAACCGTTAACACTCGGCCCTCGGCCATCAGCGCGTGCGTTGTCACAGTATTTTCAATGACTGGCACCATTCTTACGCTAGCACCCCGCAATTGATCCTCTTCTGCTGAATTCTGCCTCGACATTATTAAGCACAACCATAAATACGAATGAGAATTATTATCATTCAAAGACATCAAGTCAAGTCTTTTAGCGAAGAAAACCCTGCCATCAAAAATATAGTCGATAGCACATCGCTCTATAAAGGCCATTTTCCAACATAAAACCAGCTCACAAAGCGATAAGAAAAAATACATTACCCCCTCCCTCTACAAAGGCGTGTCTTTTATCTACAATCTGACGATGGAAAATAACCTATCGAGCAGCGCCTTATCGCCCACAAGCGGCAGCGCTGAAAAACAGATCTTTAGCGTCAGCCAGCTCAATCGCCGCGCGCGGCAATTACTCGAAACCCATCTCTCTTTACTGTGGGTCGATGGCGAGGTCAGTAATCTATCGCGCCCTGCTTCCGGGCATTGGTACTTCACCCTTAAAGATGACAAGGCTCAGATTCGTTGTGCGATGTTTCGCAATCGCAACCAGGGTGTCAAATTCAAACTTGAAAGTGGCCAGCAAATTCTGATTCGCGGCCGTGTCGGCCTCTACGAAAACCGGGGTGACTACCAGCTCATTGCCGAGCATATCGAACCTGCGGGCCTCGGCGAGCTACAGCGCCGCTTTGAACAATTGAAAGAAAAGCTCGCTGAGCAAGGCTTGTTCGATGCCACCCGCAAAAAAGAACTGCCAGTATTCCCCAGGCATCTTGGCATTGTTACCTCACCGAGTGGTGCCGCCCTACGCGATATTCTTCATGTACTAAAGCGCCGCTTCCCTCTCTTACCCGTGACTATTTATCCCTGTGCAGTACAGGGAAATGCCAGCGTGGCTGAAATTGTCGGCGCAGTGCAACAAGCCAATCAGCACGGCGCATGTGACTTACTAATCGTCAGTCGCGGTGGTGGCTCTATTGAAGACCTATGGTCATTTAATGAAGAGGCTGTCGCCCGGGCCATCGCCGCCAGTAAGATACCTATTATCTGCGGCGTCGGCCACGAGACCGACACGACTATTGCCGACTTTGTCGCCGACGCCAGGGCTCCCACACCCTCGGCTGCGGCCGAACTGGCCAGCCCCGATGGCGATGAACTGCTGCAGAACCTGAAAGCGTATGACAACTGGTTTCACCAGCGTGCCAAACTCACGCTATACAATGCGGCTCAACAACTG
>JBFHDT010000260.1:0-3873 GCA_041584575.1 Porticoccaceae bacterium | reverse complement strand
TTGATGTAATGGAAACAAAGTCCATTCTTTTGATTGTCGATGATGCGCCGAGCAATATTCAACTGCTTGCAGGCCTGCTCAAAGAGAAGTATCAAATCAAAATCGCCACGGGTGGCCAGCGTTGTCTGGAATTAGCGCATAGCGACCCTGCGCCAGACCTTATTTTACTAGATGTCCAAATGCCCGATATGGATGGTTACGAGGTGTGCCGGCACCTGAAAGCCGATGATAGCACCCGACAAATTCCAGTGATTTTTGTCACTGGCAAAGATCAAGCTGAAGATGAGGAGCTGGGCTTAACCCTGGGTGCGGTGGACTACATCACCAAACCTTATTCTTCTGCCATCGTTGAAGCCCGTATAGCCACTCATATCAAACTTAAGCGGCAGAGTGACGAATTGCGCCGTTTAGCGATGGAAGACCAGTTGACCGGGCTCTACAATCGCCATTTTTTAATTGATGTTGCGGCTAAGCGTATTAGCCAGGCTCACCGACACAAGCTGGCATTATCGATACTGATGATCGATATCGATCATTTTAAAGCGGTGAATGATGAGCACGGCCATAGTGTTGGAGATACTCTATTGCGCGAGGTGGCGATCATTTTTAAACAGCAAAGCCGGGGTGAAGATGTTGTCGCCCGCTTTGGCGGTGAAGAGTTTGTTATTTTACTGGACAACTGCGACCTGGCTAAAGGGGCTAAAAAAGCCGAATTACTGCGTGCGGCCCTTGTTGCGTCACCAATAGAAGGTTTACGTGTCAGCGCCAGCTTTGGCCTTGCGCAATTACGCGATAACGGTGAAACCTTTAATGAACTATTGCATCGCGCCGATGAGGCGGTTTATAAAGCCAAAAATAACGGTCGTAACCGTGTGGAGCTAGCGGACTAGTCCCACGACAAGAGGCCTTTAGATCACTGATTTTTGGCAGTTGTTGCCGCAGGGGTGACGATGGCGCTAGTTGCTTTCTTACCCTAATGTTCAATGACAGTAGAATGATAGCGGTGGGAGGGAATATCAGCCTAGACATGAAAATGAAGGCGGTTTTCGACTTTTGCTATTGTCCCGTCGAGCCCCTGGGTTGAGGTATTTTCATTGTCATCTGCAGCTGTCAAGGTTTTGACCTTACCGGTTTTTTTATAAAGCTCGTTGCCGTCCTTGGCCCCCCAGCTTTATTGAGCTTGATTGACTGCCTGAAAGAGGGCTGTTTATGTTATTGCTCAGGGTCGTTTAAGTTCAGTAGAGTGACGTTAATCTTGCTTTATGACAGTCAGGCAGGCCATAGAGTTGAAAGATTTGCAGCAGTTGTTAGAAGGTGTTCGTGCGCCCCATGAAGCGTAGGCGTTACTGAATAAAGCATTGACTACCACAGACAAACAACAATTAATTATTGGCAGAGAGCTTTTTCTCTGAGGGTGGACGAAGGCTTTTTATTACTAGTCTTAATATTGGAGCGCATGGGTTACTCGACTAGCCAGTCTCTTACATGTTAATGACCGACAAGTTGAGGCTGAAGCTTATCTGCAAAAACTTCTGGGTAGCTATGATGATAGATCAAATGTTCAGGGGTTGACTCTTTTAACGTCTATTTTTAATAGTTCAAAATAGACAGGGTGAGGGGCAAGAAATTCGACGAATGATTTGCAGTCAAATAGTTTGATTCAATAAACATTGTTGCAAACTGTCGTTATGAGCGCACATTTTTAATACGGTTTTCTCAAAGCGGAGTAGTTTTCGAGTAATTTTCTTTTTTGCTAAAGAATCAATATAGCTGCAAATAGGGATGAAGTCTGAATTGCCAATATTGTCAATAATAATCAGGCGACCTTCATTGATGCCGGTTTTTTTATACATGATATTCTTGGGTGACAAAGTCATGGTGATTATGGACTGTCGATAGAGCTCTTGTTTAAAAACGTTAATAGCCTGGCTTATGCCAAGGTTTTCTGCGTTATCTAACTGCTCAGAGGAAAGATAATATTCGAGTGTTTTTGAGATTTCACCATCGTAATCTCTGATCAAATCAAAGACCGCGCCCGCACCTTTATTGGTTTCGATGACGCCGTGGAAGCGAGGCAGTATGTCCCAGCTTACCCCTCTTTTTTGCAGGAGCTTGTAGTAACTCTGTTCGCGTTTGCTCTCTGATAAATCGCCAGCGACAACCACCTTAATACAGCGTTGTTCGTCATTGGGGTGGATATAACACTCGCGGTGTAAACCCTTGCCGACGAAGTCTGAGGCATTGAGTAGAAGCATGTTTTGTCCCAGGTTGCGATTGGTTGAAGGCTTGGGTGTGCTTGACTAGCAGAGCGTAGTACTGACCTTGATAGCGGTGATGATTATAAACGATAGTGCGTAATAAGGGCCTGTTTTTACCCAAAAGTCGTGAGTGCCAGTGTGGCGGTGAACACTACGCCGTTACCACTACTGATATTCTCAATCCCTAAATCACTGCCGTGACGCTCGCAAATCAGTCGAGCGATATATAACCCCAGACCGAGATGTTGTTCGCTGTTATTCGTGTACCCGGGGTTTCGGCGGCTGTTGAAGAGCTGAAACAATCCTCGTAACTCAGTCTCTGCTATCGTGGGGCCGTAATTTTTTACAGCGATAAAACAGTAGTTTTTCATCGTGCTGAGGCTTATTTCGATACTGGTGCCGGGGGTGGCGAAGTCGATGGCGTTGTCGAGTAGCTTGTCGAGTAATTGTTCAATGTGAATATCTGAACCCTCAATCCAGACTGCATTGTCGGGCGTATTTAGTTCAATGTTAACCGATACAGGCAAAACCACTGTCGAGGGCGCAGAATTTGCGGCGAATATTTCGCATGTGGGTATTGATGGTATTGCGAGTCACATATTGCTGAATGGTGGCCTGCATTAAAGCCTCGTAGGCCACGGGGTAGCCGGGCCTACGCGCCAGTGCGGCGATAAGGCGGAACTCGGTAATGGTCAGTTCAAGTAGCTGCTCACGCCAGTGAATCTGCATGGCGTCTTCGTCTATTGTAAAGTGGCCGGTTACGCTAGCGGCGCAAGTGGTGGGTCTAGGGTTGTCGCGCAGGGCTTTTAAGCGCAATAAAGAGGCAATGCGCTCAACGAGAAAACCAAGGCTAACGGGTTTGGGCTGGTAGTCCCAGGCACCGAGACGCAGGCCCGATATTTTATCGATCTCATCGACTCGTTCTGTCAAAAATAACACCGGCAGGCTGGCATCAATGGCAAGCAACTCCCGGCATAATTGAAAGCCGGCATCAATTTCGTTACCGAGAACAATATCCAGTACTACCAGATCGGGCATAGCACGGCTCATGGCTTCACGGGCGCTGGCTCGGTTGGCGTAAGCGCTGACCCGATAGCCCTGTTTTTCCAGTGCTGTGGCGTAGTTATGTCGCTGGTCGGGGTCGTCTTCGACAATGGCGATCTTATAGCTCAAATGCGCATCTCTTGCTGGCAATGTGTTGGGGCTGGCATACCTCTTCGCCGTGATGAGACCTCCGTTGAACACCATAAGTCCATAACTTCTCCATTTTCTACACATTAATCCTGCAGTTTGTTTGGCTTTAATAGCCCTGAACCGATAAAGAGGAAGGGATTGATGAAAAAATTTGTAGCGATTTGCGATGACTTGCTGGAGAGCCAGCCCCAGAGTTTGGGGCAATTGGTGCCCTACCACTGTGACTATCCCTGTCAGCGCTTGTATCGACAGCCGCTTGAAGAACAACCGAGGTTTACCCCTGTGCAGCAGGCTTCGGCTGTACAGCGGGAGGGCAAGAGTCGTGACTAAAGATGGTTTCGTTTTAGCGCACCGTGTCACCTTGTCCGCTGCATTGTTGACAGGTCTGTTGTCGATAGAGGCCTGCCAGATAAGTGTGCCA
>JBFHDT010000259.1:0-3887 GCA_041584575.1 Porticoccaceae bacterium | reverse complement strand
GACATAAAGCCGACTTGTAGCGTGAACATCGCGCCGCCAATGGCTGAAAAGACGGCCGCGATGCAAAAAACAAAGATTTTGAAATTGGCGACATCGTAGCCGGAGAAACGTACGCGATCTTCCCGTTCACGCATCGCCACCAGTAGCCGCCCGAGTTTGCTCTTGCGAATCACTTGTGCCGCCAATAAGCACGCAAACAATAGGATGGCGTTGATGAAATACAGAATGTATTGCGCTGAATTGGTGCGAATGTCCCAACCGAGCAAGGTGCGCAAATCGGTAATGCCGTTGACACCTCCGGTGTACCCTTGCTGGCCGATGATCAGAATGGTCAATATCGCGGCAATCGCTTGGGTAATGATGGCAAAGTACACGCCCCCAACCCGTCGTTTGAACATGGCAACGCCGATAATAAAAGCAAACAGTGCCGGCACCGCGATGACTGCCAATAAAGTGAAGCTAAGACAGTGGAAGGGCTCCCAGAACCAGGGCAGCTCCGTTAGCTGGTTCCAATCCATGAAGTCCGGGATGCCCGGTGTCGATTGAATCGAGGTCTGTTCCGGACTGGATGCTTCCAGCTTGAGAAACATCGCCATGCAGTAGCCGCCCAGGCCGAAAAATACCCCTTGGCCGAGGCTTAGAATGCCACCGAGACCCCAGCACAGCACCAACCCAAGAGCGACAAAGGCATAGGTCAGGTATTTTCCAACGAGGTTGAGCCGGAATATATCCAAAAAGAGCGGCATTACGATGATAATAATGGCGGCGAGGATCAGCAGGGCCCGCAGATCGTGTTTGGGTAGTAATGCGCGCAAACCAGTGAACGACATGGTGGCCTCCTAACGACGAATTTTGAGTGTGAACAGTCCTTGCGGACGGAGCATCAGAATGATGACGACCGTTAACAAGGTCAGCACTTTTGCAGAGGAACCACTGAGGAAAAACTCCATCGTGGATTGCGCCTGTGAAATAGTGAATGCCGCTGCGACCGTGCCGAGCAAGTTGGATGCGCCACCAAAGACCACGACTAGAAAGGTATCCACGATGTAAAGCTGGCCAGAGGTGGGGCCGGTCGAACCAATCATGGTGAAAGCTGAGCCCGCAACACCGGCAATGCCACAGCCAATGCCAAAGGTGTAACGGTCGACTTTTTCTGTATTGATACCGACAGCCCCTGCCATGGCACGGTTTTGGACGACAGCCCGTGTCTGTTTGCCGAGCTTGGATTTCTGCATCAACAGGTAGACACAGAAGGTAATGAAGAGGGTGAGAACCATCACGAAGATGCCATTGATGGGAACCTCTATCAGCTCGGTAATGGCGTAGGAACCCATCAACCAGTCCGGCAGAGTAACGCCAACCTCGCGCGCACCGAATACCGTGCGATAGGTTTGTTGCAAAATAAGGCTTAGCCCCCAGGTTGCCAGCAAAGTATCCAGCGGGCGCTTATACAAATGGCGAATCATGGCCCACTCGACAAAGGCCCCAAGTGTAAAAGTGGTGATAAAGGCCAGAAGCATTGCGACAAAAAAGTAGCCGCTGAACAGGCTGGGCAGATAGTTCGAAAAAAACAGCGAAGTCAGATAGGTGACGTAAGCCCCCAGAATCATGAATTCACCATGGGCCATGTTGATGACGCCCATTTGACCAAAAATGATTGCGAGTCCCAGGGCCATCAACACGAAGACAGAAAACAGCAGGAGACCAGCAAAACCTTGCATCGCAAAAATTGATGTGAGTTCGGTCATTGAATATTCAGCAAACATGACTATGTACTCCCCGGAAAACAGATAAACGATGGTTAATATTTGGATGCGGCCTGGCGAGTCATAGCCCAGGCCGCGTTAAAACGCTTACTGATAACCTTTGGGGAAGGGATCGGGCTCGATCAGTTCGTCGGTCTCGAAGACAATGTCGTACTGCCCGTCGGAACGCGCGTGACCGATGCGTGTTTTAGACCAGAGGTGGTGATTCGGGTGAATGCGCACGTAGCCTTCGGGTGCGGTTGTTAATTCAATGCCCGGTGAAGCTTTGCGAATTTTGTCGATGTCGAACGAACCGGCTTTTTCAACGGCCGCTTTCCACAGCCAGGGGCCAAGATAAGCGGCTTGTGTCACGTCGCCAATAACGATGTCATCCCCCCAGCGTTTCTTGAAGGCTTTGACGAACGCTTCGTTGTTGTCGTTAGTCAGACTTTGGAAATACTTCATTGCAGCGTAGGCCCCGACAATATTTTCGCCACCGATGCCCAGGATTTCGTCTTCCGTCACCGATATCGTTAATACCAGGGGCTTCTCTTTGGTCATGTCGATACCCGCTGCTTTAAGCTGTTTATAGAAAGCAACGTTGGAACCACCGACGACGATGGCGTAAATCACATCGGGCTTCTTCAATTTTATTTTGTTGATCACCGAGTTGAACTGTGTATGGCCGAGCGGGTAGTACTCTTCACCCACCACTTTCAAACCAAGCTTTTCAATGTGTTTGCGAGCGATTTTGTTGGAAGTGCGTGGCCATATGTAATCTGAACCCAGCAGGAAGAATTTCTTCGCGCCTTTGTTCTTTACGACCCAGTCGATGCCCGCAATGATTTGCTGAGTGGCTTCCTGCCCTGTGTAAATCACGTTTGGTGATTGCTCCAGCCCCTCATAAAACGTGGGGTAGTACAACATGCCGTTGTATTGCTCAAAGATCGGCAGAACGGCTTTGCGGGATGCGGAAGTCCAGCAACCAAAAACAGCGGCGACTTTATCTTTAACCAACAGTTTCTTGGATTTTTCCGCGAAAGTGGGCCAGTCGCTCGCCCCATCTTCCTGGGTGTATACGATTTTTCGGCCCAAAATGCCGCCCATGGCATTGATTTGCTCAATCGCGAGTTTTTCAGCCTGCACCGAGCCGGTTTCGCTGATTGCCATCGTGCCGGTTATGGAGTGAAGAATGCCGACTTTAACGGTGTCGTCGGTCACCGCAAGGCCGGTGGTATTAACGTCGGCCGTTGAGGGAGCCGCTAGGGCCATATTGGATAGCAGCACGGTGGCGGGCAGCGTTATGAGCCCTTTTATAAAGCGCCGGCGGAGTTTGCTGGGTGGATGAGGTGTGTTCGATATTTTCATAGTTGATCTCTCTGTACGTATTGCGATGGGATGGCGTGTCGTCGAGAGAAAGCATGAGGGTTGCGGCTCGTGAGCGAAATTAGGCAATCGCACCATGCGCCTACGTCATTTGACGTATGGTCACTGGCAAGAATTATGCTTATCTATATCGCTATTGCCCGCTAGACAGGTGTCTCAGCAGACTTTTTAAGGGCGTTAATCTGTTGTGATTACAGGGCTTTGGAGTCAACGCGGTATGAGTGAACAGCATATTTTTAAAGCCCGGCGCAATTACAACCGCTGGGTTGCTAATCAAACACTTGAAGACTATGCCCTGCGTTTTACCGCAAAAAGCGCGCGGCGTTGGTCAACCACACGGGTGGCAAATACCGCCTTGGGTGCCATTTCGTTCCTGGCTCTGGAAGCGATTGGTGGTGCGATAACCTTGCATTATGGTTTTGATAACACGGTTGCCGCTGTGTTGGTGGTGACATTGATTATCTTTTTTACGGGTTTACCCATCTGTTATTACGCCGCCCGCTATGGCGTCGATATTGATTTACTGAGCCGTGGCGCGGGTTTCGGCTACATGGGTTCAACAATCACGTCGTTAATATACGCATCATTTACGTTTATTTTTTTCGCGTTAGAGGCGGCTATTATGGCTTCTGCCTTGCAGCTACTGTTCGGGCTGCCGGTGAGTATCGGCTATTTAATCAGTGCACTGGTAGTGATACCTCTGGCCACGCACGGTATTACCTTTATCAGTCGTTTTCAGTTGTGGACTCAGCCGCT
>JBFHDT010000258.1:0-3888 GCA_041584575.1 Porticoccaceae bacterium | reverse complement strand
TCTTGTGCTGATTAGTCGAGTCCAGGTGAATTTACTGTGCCTGGTTCGCGCTCAAAAGAACAGATTTTGAACCGTGACCGACGTCAGTTTATGGCTTCTGTGGGTTCGAGTGCAGTGATGGGTTTCACAAGACCAGCTGCACAATGGACAAGTTGCAAGATGGCCATTGTGCAGTGTCTATCCTTTCGCGTTTCAACGGACTCGAAGTGTCCGTAACGTTTATCTCTTAGGTTTGACTCACGGTCTCCTTGCTAAATTGATACTCACTGAAGTCGGGTTGCTCCATTTCTTTATAAAAAATACTGGGGTGCCAGGGGTAGAGGTTAGGGGTGCCGGTTTTGTCGATATACCAGCTATCGCAACCGCCAGTCGCCCAGGTAGTGCCGGCTACTTCTTTCGCCATGGCTTTGTTAAAGGCATCGAAGGTGTCTTGTTTAACGGCAATGCTGGCGGCCTTTTCAGCCTTCATTTGGTCGAGACATTTAATCATGTAAGCGAGCTGGGTTTCGGTAATAGAAATCAACGACAAGTTGCCGACCGGCCCGGTGGGGCCTTCGAGCATCCAGAAATTGGGGAAGTTGGGGATAGTCATGGCACGATGGGCGCGGGGTGCGCCATCCCATACTTCGCTGAGCTCCAGGTTGTTTTCGCCGTAGACTTTGGCGGGCAGCATAAATTCTGAGACTTTAAAACCGGTGGCGATAATGAGTACATCGAGCTCGTGCAGGCGGCCATCTTCAGTGCGAATACCCTCGGGTTCAATACCGGCAATACCGTCGGTGACCAGCTCGGCATTGTCGCGGCTGATAGCGGGGTAAAAGTCAGAGCAAAAGATGAGCCGTTTGCAGGTTGCTTTGTAGCTGGGGGTTAGCTTGACCCGCAGTGCGGGATCAGTGACGTCCTTGGCCAGTGTTTTCAGGCAGGCTTGCTCAATCTTGCGCTGTTCTTTGACATCGCCGATGGTGGCTTTGGCAAAGGTGTTGAGCATATGGCGTTTATAAAAATTGCTCAAATGAGGGTGTATCCATGGGCAAGCCCGCAGTATTTTCTTCCAGATAATGCTGTATTTCTTTTGTGGCAGGGGCGCTATCCAGTGGGGTGTGCGCTGGAACACACTCATCTTCTTCACTTTTTCGGTGACGGCGCCAACAATTTGTGCGGAGGTAGAACCGGTGCCAATAATGCCGACTCGCTTGCCTTCAAGTGATACTGAATCGTCCCAACGGGCGGTGTGGAACATGGCGCCTTTAAAACTATCGATGCCTTTAATATCGGGGTAGTTGGGGTGGTGGAGTATGCCCGTGGCCGATATTAAAAAATCAAAAATCTGCTCTTCGTGACCCTCAGCCTTGAGCCGCCACTTGGGCCCGAGGTAGGTCATTTCGGTCACAGGGCTGTTCAAGTTGACAACTGACATGACGTCGAATTCTTTCGCAACATCTTCGATGTACTGAAAGATTTCCGGCCCGTATGAGAAGCGGTGGGACCAGTCAGGATTGGGTGCGAAGGAATAGGAGTACCAGTAAGAGGGGACATCGCAGGATAAGCCCGGGTAACGATTGTCGCGCCAGGTACCGCCGATTTTATCGGCTTTTTCGTACACGGTTAAATCGGTGTACCCGGCCTTACGCAGAGCAATAACAGCGCCGATGCCAGATAAACCAGCACCGACAATGGCGATGCGGGGCGTGCGCCCGTCTTTTGCCCAGCATGACGCTAAGTTGGCGATATCTTCTGCCTGACCCATGATAGTTACCTTTTTAAATGATGAATAATAAATGACCTTGATTCTATCTCAGCAGTTGCGGCAAACCCGTGACTAAATGTGGCCAGTCGGTACTTCTTTGGCGATGGTCTGATACAGATCATGCCGGGGGTGAGAAATCTCTGGCGTAGAGTTCTGCACTAATGACAGAGAAAGAGGTGGTTCGCCATAGGGTGGTTTGAAAAAATGACGAATTCGTGACTGAGGGTCTTGGCGTGTACCCGCTATTGCGCTAATACAGCCGTGATCCAGGCAATGCTCCGTTGAGGGTCACGCCAATTTCATCGTGAATCAGCAAGTCGGCGCTGGCATCGAGATCGGTGGGATCGCGATTAATAATCACCAGTTTAGCGCCGTTGCGTTTGGCAACCAGGGGAAAGCCAGCCGCCGGATACACCTGCAGTGATGAGCCAATCGCTAGAAAAAGATCGCACTCACTGGCTGCCACCTGTGCCTGTAGCATGGCCTGTTCGGGCATGGCCTGGCCGAAAGAGATAGTCGCCGCTTTAACCAAACCATCGCAGTGGTCGCACACGGGTAAGCTTTCATCGCGTTCGAAATTCTCTTTGATCAAGCCCAGGTCGTAGCGCTGCCCGCAATCAAGGCAGTGGGCGTAGGTGGCATTGCCGTGTAACTCAATGATTTTGTCGTCGGGCACACCGGAAAGCTGGTGTAGGCCGTCGACATTTTGCGTAATTACATGACTGACAACGTCACCTGCAACCAGACTGGCAATAGCCAGGTGGCCGAGATTGGGTTTCGCATCTTGCATATCTCGGTCGAACATGAGCTTCAAGCGCCAGGACGCTCGGCGCGCATCGGCGGAGGCAACGAAGTCACTGAAATCGACCGGCTGGTGTTTGCTCCATATGCCACCAGGACTACGGAAATCGGGAATGCCCGATTCGGTGCTGATGCCCGCGCCGGTAAACACTACCGCACGCTGGCAATGGCTTAGCAGGTCTTTGAGTTGTTCGATGTGCTCGCTCATCAGGTGTGCTCTTCAATATCCGACGGTGTGGCTTTGTTATTCCGGGGCGATTATACGAAAAGTGGCTGAGGCCATCGCCAGTAATTCTCCATCAGTGGATTGTATTTCTGCCGCCATAAAGGCCACTGAGCGGGTTTTCTTGACGATCCAGCCCTCGACGATGACTGGCCCCGGTTTAACGCCTTTAATAAAGCTGGTTTTAATTTCCAGGGTGGGAATAGAGGTGTCAGGCGCACAGGTGCTGATTAACGCGGGGGCCATCACATCGTCGAGCATAGCGGTGACAAAACCACCTTGTACAAAGCCCATCGGGTTGCACATGGCAGGAGTCGGTTGGTACTGAAATTTCATTCGCCCGCCTTGCGGGGCCATGTCGATAACGCGCATACCCAGTAATTCACTACAGGGGGCGAGGGGTGAACTACCGCGTAAACTATCCCAGATGGGGTGTTCCATTGCAGACATCAGAGGCTTCCCGGTTATTATTTGATAACAGGATAGCGCCTATTTGCTGGCTACGCGACAGGCGGGGCCAGCTAAAGTCCGATAAACTGCACGCCAGCAATGTTATTAACAAATCGAAAGGAGCGTCAGTGAATAGTGGTCAGCAAAGTGAGGTTTTATTAAGCGAACAACGGGGTCATATCGGCATTATTACCTTTAACCGCCCCGAGCAACACAATGCGCTGTCGCCCGAATTGCTGAGTAAGCTCTGTACGGTACTCGCAACCTGGGCTGAAAGTGACCAAGTGCGGGTGGTCATTTTAACGGGTGCTGGTGACAAAGCATTTTCAGCCGGTTACGACATTAATGCCATCGCTACTGTGGGCCCCGAGCACAAAGCGGCTATTGATAATGAGCTGCAGCAAACACCCTTCGAGCGCGGGCTGGCCGCTGTCAAAAACTTCCCCTATCCGACTATTGCCATGCTCAACGGCCACTGCTTTGGCGGAGCACTGCACATGGCTCTGTGCTGCGATATGCGCATTGCAGCCGACCACATTGCCATGGCCATGCCGCCGGCCAAGCTCGGCATGGTTTATGGAGCTGAGGGCTTGGCGCAATTCATTCAGACGCTGGGCTCTGCTAAAGCCCGGGAAATGTTTTTTACTGGTCGAACCTATAAAGGCGA
>JBFHDT010000257.1:0-3892 GCA_041584575.1 Porticoccaceae bacterium | reverse complement strand
TTTGCCGGACTGCCCAATCCACTGTTTGCCCAGGATAATACGATCATGGTCTACGGCGATGGTAAAAAAGCGGTTATTGATATAACCGCCTCACTCGATCTTGCTTAGTAAAGACTTTAAGCGTAGATAAGAGGAATAAAAAAAACCCCGCAATGCGGGGTTTTTTTTGGGGTACCGATACTCACGCCATGCCCCCAATCAGGATAGCTTTTTACACTCAACTATCTAGAAAGGCCAACAGCTCCTCGGTCTTTTGTTCCATCAACGCCTGATTAGCACGAGACTCAACATTTAATCGCACTAGGGGCTCAGTGTTCGACATCCGCACATTAAAGCGCCAATCGGCAAATGACATACTCACACCATCGGTTTTATCCACCATATCCGCACTGGATGCATAATGCTTTTCGATACGGGCTAGCATCGCGGCAGCATCGTCAACTTCGCGATTAATTTCTCCACTCACAGGATAGCGCGCCTGACTCTGTGCCATAAGCTCCAGCAAGCTACTGCCTGAAGAACCAATCAACTCAGCCACTAACAGCCACGGAATCATGCCACTATCGCAATAGGCAAAATCACGAAAGTAGTGGTGAGCACTCATTTCGCCGCCATAAAGGGCATTTTCGTCCCGCATCACTTGCTTGATAAAGGAATGCCCGGTTTTACTCTGAATCGCCTGACCGCCGTATTGCTCGGCAAGCTCGATGGTATTCCAGGTCAAGCGGGGGTCGTGGATCACTTTACCGCCACCATTTTTCTTGAGAAATGCGGTAGAGAGTAAACCCACCAAATAATACCCTTCGACGAAATTACCCTCGCTATCAAAAAAGAAACAACGGTCAAAATCCCCATCCCAGGCAATACCCAGATCAGCTTTCTCGCGCTTGACGACATCCGCTGTAGCAGCACGATTTTCTTCCAGCAAAGGATTGGGAATGCCGTTGGGGAAATGCCCATCGGGCCGGTGATGTACTTTGATAAATTCAAAGGGCAGATGGGTCTCCAGCAAATCAACCACCGAACCCGCCCCACCATTGCCCGCGTTGACAACTATCTTTAAGGGCAACAGCCCATTGATATCAATATAGGACAACAGGTGCTCAATATAGGCCTGCTTATCAACACTGTGGCTCAACTCACCTCGGCGCGGCGCATCATTAAATTCGCCTCGCTCCGCCAAGGCCTTAATATCAGGTAAACCGGCGTCACCGCTAATGGGGCGTGCACCTTCACGTACGAACTTCATACCGTTAAAATCCATAGGGTTATGACTGGCGGTCACCACCAAGCCACCATCGTAACCGCCATTAAAGGTGGCAAAATAAATTTCCTCGGTGCCACATTCACCAATATGCATCACATCGCAACCCGCATCGCGAATGCCTTCGACCACTGCGTCGCAAAGCGAGGGACTGGTGAGACGAATATCGTGGCCAACTACAATGCGTCCGGCATTGAGATACTGGGCAAACGCACGGCCAATGCGATAGGCGATACCTTCATTTAGCTCACCGGGGACACGCCCGCGGATGTCATAGGCTTTAAAACAACTGTAATTTTCACCCATTATCTAGTGCTCACCCTTTAAGTAGATATTTTCATAAACATAGTTGGTTGCCTCGACATAACCGTCAACACTGCCACAGTCAAAACGTTTACCCGTAAATTTATAGGCCAGCACTTTGCTACTTTTTGCCAGTGACAACAGAGCATCGGTCAATTGTACTTCACCGTTTTTACCCGGCGGGGTATGTCGCAGCAGCTCAAAAATAAATGGTGTTAAAATATAACGGCCAATAATCGCCAGATTGCTCGGCGCATCGGCAAGGTCAGGTTTTTCTATCATATCGGTTACCCGATACAAACCTGGCTCCTCCTCGACGCCTGCAATAACGCCAAATTTTGAAATATCGTCATCGCCGACCTCCTGAATAGCAATGACACTGCAGCCAGTACGACGATAAATTTTGGCCAACTGTTCCATCACACTATCCCCCTCGGTAATACAAAGATCGTCGGCGAGCACCACGCCAAATGGCTCCTGCCCAACTAGCAGCTCACCCGTCAAAATAGCGTGTCCCAAACCCTTCATTTCAGACTGACGAGTGGTGGTAAATTTTGCCCTGGTTATCACTTCCTTGATACTACTCAGATACTTTTCCTTCGAAGTGCCGGCAATTTGATGCTCCAGCTCGTAGCTGGTATCAAAGAAGTCGTTGATAGCGCGTTTGCCCCGGCCAGTAACAAAACAAATTTCATCGAGCCCAGCACTCAGGGCTTCTTCAACACCGTATTGCACCAAGGGTTTGTTCACCACCGGTAGCATTTCTTTCGGCATAGCTTTAGTGGCCGGTAAAAATCGCGTGCCATAACCGGCAACAGGAAACAGGCATTTTTTAATCACAGACAAATCCTTTTCATTAGCAGGAGGAGGTTCATTAGCACCCATAATCTAACACCCCAAAGCAGGGCTGGGAACTGTAACTAAAATCTATGGCAAAATAAGGTACGCTGGTTCAAAAAATTAACACTGCGTGATTGAACTGTCACCCGCGTGGCCCAGACTCAGGCATGACCATAACAGCAGGCCTACTTCTCAATACATCGTCTAGTACAAACTGGACATAAGCCCACATTGCGCTAAAATGTCGCGTCTTTTTTGATCGCCCCGGCGCCATGCAGCGTCTTAGAGCAAGAGGTTACTTTTGAACGATTCCGATGCCCGCCAGCGCAACAGTTTTGACTACGACGACTTAATCGCCTGCTCCGAAGGTCGCCTGTTTGGCCCCAAGGCCGCACAACTACCCGCGCCTAATATGCTCATGGCCGATCGCATAATACACATTAGCCGAGATGGCGGCGCCTACGGCAAAGGCGAAGTCATTGCCGAGCTCGACATCAAACCCGACCTGTGGTTTTTCAACTGCCACTTTCCCGGCGATCCTGTAATGCCCGGCTGCCTTGGCCTCGACGCCATGTGGCAACTAACCGGTTTCTTCCTCACCTGGCGCGGCAACGAAGGGCACGGCCGTGCACTGGGCTCCAGCGAGGTGAAATTTACCGGTCAGGTACTACCGACGCACAAGAAAGTGACCTACCGTCTGGATATCAGCCGCGTCATTGAGCGCAAACTGGTCATGGCCATTGCCGACGGCACGATGTTGGTCGACGATAAGGAAATTTACACAGCCAAAGGCCTGCGCGTTGGTCTGTTTACCTCCACTGACAATTTCTAAACAATTGGTTACAATCGCCAATCTTCTAACACCGAGTTAAGCGCTCTAGCGAGCCAGGGATTATTCATGAGACGTGCAGTTATCACTGGAATGGGGGTTATCTCTTGCCTCGGCGACAACGCGGCAGAAGTACTCTCTTCCCTACAAGCGGGAAAGTCAGGCATTAGCACCAAGGATGACTACCGTGAAATGGGCCTGAAAAGCCAGGTCGCCGGACAGATCCACATAGACCCCAAAGATCACATTGACAGAAAGCACCTGCGCTTTATGAGCACCCCCGCTGTCTATGGCTATATTGCCATGCAGCAGGCCATTGATGACGCCCAGCTTGGCGAGAGCGATGTATCCAACCCGCGCACCGGTTTAATCATGGGTGCCGGCGGTATTTCGGGCGACAAGTTTGTCGAATCTATCGACATCTTGCGCAGCAAAGGCGTGCGTAAAATGGGCCCCTACCGGGTCACCCAGATCATGAGCAGCTCGGTCTCCGCCTGCCTGGCTACGCCCTTTAAAATCAAGGGCCTGAACATGAGTATATCCTCGGCCTGCGCCACTAGCGCCCACTGTATCGGCGCCGCAGTAGAACAAATCCAGCTCGGCAAGCAAGATATCCTCTTTGCCGGTGGCGCGGAGGAAGAACACTGGTCTATGGT
>JBFHDT010000256.1:0-3913 GCA_041584575.1 Porticoccaceae bacterium | reverse complement strand
GGTGATGCTCGCCATTCGTATGGGTGTTGCCAGAGGTGTGTTTTCCAACGAGGCTGGTCTGGGTAGTGCCCCTATTGCCCACGCGGCGGCGGAGACCGATAGTCCGGTGCGCCAGGGCAGCATCGCTATGCTTGGCACCTTTATTGATACCCTGGTGATCTGCACAATGACTGGCCTGGTGATTATTCTCACTGGCGTATGGACTGGCGAAGCCCAGGCAGCTGCGATGACGGCCTCGGGTTTCGCCTCAGTGTTTCCCGGTTTCGGTGATAAATTTGTCGCTCTCACGCTGGTGCTTTTTGCCTTCACCACAATTATTGGTTGGAGCTATTATGGTGAGCGCTGTGCAGAATTTTTGTTGGGTATTAAAGTTATCGTCCCCTATCGTATTTTATGGACGGCGGCGGTTTATATTGGCGCAGTCAAAGGCCTGGGCATTGCCTGGTTGCTGGCTGATACACTCAACGCCTTAATGGCTATACCCAATTTAGTGGCTCTGCTCTTGCTCAGTCCAGTTATATTCCGCCTGACCCGTAACTGGTTTACACAACAGGGTACGAGCGAGCAGTAAGCTACCACTCGCCCAATTGAGGAAAGTTATAGCGTGTCAAGTACGCCGAGTGAAAAGAGTGAAAAACTGGTTATCGCCATCTCCTCGCGGGTGTTATTTGACCTGCAAGAGAGTGACGATGTTTTTCAGAATCAGGGCCTGAAAGCCTATTCGCAGTACCAGATTGAGCGCGAAGATGATCCCCTCGCCCCGGGGGACGCGTTCCCATTGGTGAAGAAATTATTGCGCATGAACGAGCGGTTTGAGACCCCTCGAGTTGAGGTCATTTTGCTCTCGCGCAACTCAGCGGATACCGGTTTGCGCATTTTTAATTCCATAGAACATCACCAGCTCGACATTAGTCGGGCGGCATTTTGCGGCGGTGAAAGTCCCTATCGCTATGTTGCCGCTTTTGGTTGCCATCTATTTTTATCGACTCATGCAGAAGATGTACGCAACGCGCTGACATACGGCATAGCGGCGGCGACCTTATTGCCGTCGGGCAAAACCTCAATCGATGATAGTGATGAACTCCGCTTTGCCTTTGATGGTGATGCAGTGCTGTTTTCTGATGAAGCAGAACGGGTTTACAAGACCGAGGGTTTGGCAGCGTTTACCGAGAGTGAAAAGGCCGCCGCCAAAACGCCGTTAAGTGGCGGGCCCTTCAAAAACTTCTTGCAGGCTTTACAAGTGTTGCAGGCAGAATTCCCCCCCGAGACTGGCCCAATTCGCACGGCTCTGGTCACTGCCCGCTCGGCCCCAGCCCATGAAAGGGTAGTGCGCACCCTGCGGGAGTGGGGTATTCGCATTGACGAATCGCTATTTCTTGGCGGGCTTAACAAAAGTGAATTTCTACGTGCTTACGGCGCAGATGTGTTTTTTGACGACCAACAAGGCCACTGTGAATCGGCGAGTACGAAGGTGGCAACTGGCCACGTGCCCCACGGTATTGCTAATGAAGAAGGCTAAAGCTCTAGCTCTTAGCTGGAGGCGAAGTGTACGCCCATACCGAGTAACAGACAGGCCAGCAAAGATTGCAGAATATGGCTGGGCAAGCGTGATGCTAAATGAGTGCCCACTTGAATAGCGGGCAGGGAGCCTGTTAACAGGCAGGCGAGTAATAGAAAGTCGACGTTGCCCAACAACAATAGGTGGCCAAGCCCAGCGATCAGTGTCAGTGGCACCGCATGGGCAATATCCGTACCCACCACATGCAATGCGGGCAGTCGTGGGTAAAGAGTCATTAATAGGGCTGCACAAAAAGCCCCGGCACCGACGGAAGACAGGGTGACGAAAACACCGAGAAAAACACCGCTGAACAAGGTCACATATTTGGCGTGGCTTTGAAAAAACAGGCCGACTTGTCCCGGTGGTTTTTCACTCTTTTGACGCAGGGCTTTTTTAAACAGTAAGACCAGTGCAGTGAGGATGAGCATAATACCGAGACTGCGAGTGAGAATATCCTCGTAAGCGTCGGCTTCATTAAAGAAGGTGTTGAGAAAATAACTGGTCAGTAGCGATGCTGGAATACTGCCGGCGGCAAGATAGCCAACAATCGGCCACTGAATGCTCTGCTTGCGTTTGTGTGCGGCAACACCGCCGGCCTTGGTGGCGGCGGCATAGAGCAGGTCGGTACCAATGGCAACATTGTAGGGGAAGCCAAAGAGGATCAGCAGGGGCGTCATTAACGAGCCGCCGCCGACACCGGTCAAGCCAATCGCCAATCCGACGCCAGCGCCGGAGAGAATGTAGAGAAGTATGTCGGGCAAGCGGAATCCGTTAACAGGCTGGTAATTTAATTGGCAACTTTACCGATAAGACTCTATGCTTGAAAGGAATAGTTGTTTATATTTTTATATCTTAGTCGTCTAGGGAAAGTGTCCATGAAATTACAGCAATTGCGCTATATCTGGGAAGTGTCTCGCCACGATCTCAATGTGTCGGCAACCGCTCAAAGTTTGTACACCTCTCAGCCGGGCATCAGTAAACAGATTCGTCTTTTAGAAGACGAGCTGGGCGTTGAGATATTTTCCCGCAGCGGTAAACACCTCACCCGAGTCACTACGGCTGGTGCAGAGGTGCTAGAGGTTGCCGGACAAATTCTTGGCAAGGTCGAGAGTATCAAGCAACTGGCTCAGGAATATAGCTCGCCGAATAAGGGTAGCCTGTCTATTGCCACTACCCACACCCAGGCGCGTTATGCCTTGCCCGATGTGATTGGTTCTTTTATAGAGCGCTATCCCGATGTTTCTCTGCATATGAATCAGGGTACGCCGGTACAAATCTCCGAAATGGCCGCCGATGGTGATGCCGACTTTGCCATCGCTACGGAAGCTCTCGACCTATTTAACAATTTATTGATGATGCCTTGTTATCGCTGGAATCGTTGCATTCTCGTGCCTAAGGATCATCCCCTTTGTCAGGTCTCCGAGTTGACACTTGAAGATGTGGCCGAGCATCCGTTAGTGACTTACGTGTTTGGTTTTACAGGCCGTTCAAAACTGGATGAAGCCTTCCGCCAAAAGGGCCTGGACCCCAAGGTCGTCTTTACAGCAACGGATGCCGATGTCATCAAAACTTATGTGCGCCTGGGTTTAGGCATTGGTATTGTCGCACGCATGGCCTATGACCCGGTGCAGGACAGTGACCTGGTAGCCCTTGAGGCCAAGCATCTGTTTAAGTCGAGTGTGACCAGCATTGGCTTTCGACGCGGCACATATTTACGCACCTTTATGTATGATTTTATTGAACGCTTTGCCCCCCACCTCAATCGTGATGTGGTGGATGAGGCCTGTAGTATTAACGCTAAAGAAGATCTCGATAAATTCTTTGCGAGCTTCGACTTACCCGAGTACTAGCGCAGCCTGGCATAAAAAGGCCCGCTCAGCATCAGTGATTCGCTTACGCTGAAAGGGCTTTTTCATGGACGGTAACGTATGTCTATGAAATGTTTTTCAGGGCTTTCGATGCAGCCATTACTCGCTTGCACACCGGCACCAAGCTGGTAGAGTAGCGCGCAGTTTTTTTAACCAATTGGAGCCTTGTTGTGGAAATAGCCTGCCTTGATCTTGAAGGGGTATTGATCCCCGAAATCTGGATTGCCTTTGCAGAAGAAACCGGTATAGAAGCCTTAAAAGCCACAACGCGGGATATCCCCGATTACGATGTGCTAATGCAGCAGAGGCTGCGCATACTCGACGAGCACGGCTTGGGCCTCAATGAAATTCAGGCGGTCATTGCCCGCCTCAAGCCCCTCGACGGTGCCGTCGAGTTTGTCGACTGGCTGCGCGAGCGCTTTCAGGTCATTATTTTGTCAGACACCTTCTACGAGTTTTCTCAACCCCTGATGCGTCAATTGGGTTT
>JBFHDT010000255.1:0-3955 GCA_041584575.1 Porticoccaceae bacterium | reverse complement strand
TGGACGAAAAGTTGCTAGTCGGTTTGACGATAGACATTGAGCGTTATTTACGACGTCTGGTCTTATTATTAAACGCTTTTTTGGGATGATTCTTCCCGCGTAAATTCCCAAGTTGCTCACATGTAGCAAGGTTTAAAGATAAAGTCTCCAAACGTCAGCAATCGGCCGCTAGTGCGCGGCAGGAAAATGAATTTTTCTCCACTTTTAGCGTCGCTCTGGCAGTATTGTCGCTGCATAGCGAAGTGATGAGCTTGCCGACGTGGCCCATTAAGCGCTGTATCGAAAAAATCAAAAGCCACTGTCGTACCTGTGTTGGCGACGATCTTGAATTGAGCAAAACGACTATGTTGGTTGTGACTTAGACGGCGGATGTCGAAACTTGATTTAACAGCTGTTTGCTATCCACTGTCGTCTCGATGGTACCTGAGTTGCCTTCAAACGGGGTGTGCTTGATTTTAACGATAACGGTCATCCTTCAATACTGGACGACAGTAGTCGTATTAGTGTGTTTGCCCCGGTGTAATTTCGATACCAATACGGGAGCGTATGTTGGAGTCAAGCCGCAAATGGAAACCTGATTCAGCGAATTTCAACAAGCTGCTAGAACCTTGTCAGAACTGTTTATAACGAAAGGGTCAGTGTTGGCGTAAATCGGGCTTGCAATTTATGTCAACACCCTGCTTAATGACGTCAAGTTAACAGCTGGTAACCACTATTTCCTCTTTGGTAACGATGGTGCGCCTCTTTGGAGTCAAATTCGCCCTCTGGCGTACTCTGAAACAGAGTTGTTATCTCAATCATTTTTCATGATCCTACTGATGGAGCGGAGTAAGAGACTATGAGTAGCTTAGGCTTTGGTTTTATTTCTGCGGATTCTCACATTGTGGAGCCCGCTAATTGCTATACCGATTTTATTGACCCCAAGTTCAGGGACAGAGCACCAACCATTGAACGAGATGCTTCAGGCAATGACATTTATGTTATTCCTGGTATGGACTCCACTATTCCTCTCGGACTGGTTGCTGCAGCTGGTTTAACCCCGGAAGACTTGGCTGATCGCCGTGAAGGTAGCACCTTTGAATCGCTGCATCGCAGTGGCTGGGACGCGAGCTGCCGTGTTGCTGATCAGGATCGCGATGGTGTGGTTTCAGAAATCATCTACCCCTCGGTTGGTATGGCCCTGTGTAACCACCCGGATTTCGCCTACAAAACCGCTTGTATGCATGCCTACAACGAGTGGCTGCAAGGTTATATTTCTGATGCGCCTGAAGGCCGCCTGTTTGGCCTGGGCCAAACCGCCTGTGAGTCGGTTGAGCAGTCGATTAAAGATATTCAAGATGCGAAGAAAAAGGGCTTTGTCGGCATTATGATGCCCGGTAATCCCCAGCATGAAGACTATGATCACCCCATGTACGACGACCTTTGGGCTTGTGCTGCTGAGCTAGAAATGCCCCTGTCTTTCCACATTCTGACCTCGAAAGGTGGATCGGTTGACGAAGTGCTGATGGCTCGTGGTAACAAGATCAATGGCTTCCTCAACATCATTCGTGGTGTGCAAGATGTGATGGGTCTGTTTGTTCTGGGAGGCATTTTTGATCGTCACCCTAAACTGAAATTTATTGCCGCTGAGGCTGATGCCGGTTGGTTGCCTCATTATGCCTATCGCATGGACCACGCTTACGAGCGCCATGGTTTGTGGTTGGGTGGTGGTAAAGATCTGGAAAAAATGCCCAGTGACTACCTCAATGACCACGTATGGCTGACCTTCCAGGATGATTGGGTTGCTTTTAAAGTCGCCAATATAATGAACCCAAAGAAACTGGTTTGGGCAAATGACTTCCCCCATAGCGATGCAACTTGGCCATGGTCTCAGGAGCTGGTTGAAAAACACAGCTCTGGTTTAACGGATGAACAGAGACGTTGGATCATGCGTGATAATATTATTGAATGCTATAACTTGCCAATTGATAAAATCCCGGCATAAGTAGTTACATAATTTAGTGTGATTAAAAAACCCGATGTTGATGGCATCGGGTTTTTTTTGCTCAAAATATGGTGAAAGTAAAGGCGTAGAATTTAACAATAAGCGGCTGACCATTGTCGATAGGAATGGGCGGCCTATGTGACAGGTTCCCCGGGTAAAATTGTTGGGCATTGACACTGGTCGTGGCTGGGCTGCCTATGCCATAGATCGGCTGAATGAAAATATAAAAACATCGCACCTTCGAAAACCTTTTTACCTGGGAAGTCCAGTGCGTATTACCGTCGGAATATCTGGTTTTTTACAGAGCCTGAAGAGCGCACTAGTGGTTCAATTCTGGATTTAGTTGTTGAGTATCGAACCGTTGGGATTATTTTTTTTATATCGATGCTGGTTTAGATACCCCTTGAGTATATTCAGCGTGTAATGCCGGGCGAAAAAGCCAAAAAACTATTTAATGTGTGAAAAGAAAACTAAGAGGTAAGGTATGAGTAGTAACGACATAGAAGATATAGCCATAGGTTTACAGCCTTTAATTGCAGAGTATCGTCGTGAAGGTGAGATCAATGCGCGGCTTTCTAAAGAAGTTGTGAGTGCAGCGGGTAAAGCAGGAATGTTCAGAATGTTTGCGCCAAAGGAGGTTGGCGGACTGGAGCTCACGCCTTCAGACGCCTTTCGCGCAACGGTAGCCATTAGTGCAGCAGACCCTGCGGTCAGCTGGTATGTCGTCAACTCAATGGGACCTTGTTTGTTTTCCGCTGCCCTGCCAGAAGCGGAGCGCAATGCATTATTTATAGAACCAGATAGGAATTTTGGCTTTTCTGCTGTTGCTCTGGCAAAAGCAACACCTGTAGATGGTGGCTATCAACTTAATGGAACCTGGCCAGTGGTGACGGGGTGTAATGACTCATTATGGTGTGCTCTGGCAGGTGTCGTGTATGAAGATGACGCGCCGCGACAATTGGCAAATGGTCGTCCAGATATGCGTATGTTTTTAGTACCTACCAAGCAGCTTGTTATCGAGCAAACTTGGCAGCATGCTGCCGCTATGCGCGGTACTGGAAGTAATCAGGCGAGTGCGGAAGATATATTTGTACCAGAAGTGCTGGCTCATTCACCCGGGAAAGCGGCACTTATTGATCGACCCTTATTCCGTAGTGCACCATCTTTGTTGACTTTGCCTATATTTTCTGCGGCCGCTGTTGGGGTGTTACAAGGTGCTATTGATGCAGCAAGTGGAGAAATTAAATCCAAAGTCTCATCGATAACGGGCAAAGCATTGAGGGATCAAACAGAAACCCAGCTTGCTGTTGCAGATGCTAACGCAGCTCTGCGTTCTATTCGTGCGGGGTGTTTAGAGGCTTTTGATAAAGTGTGGGAAGAGCTTAAAAGTGGTAAACCTGTCTCTAACGAAATAAAAGCAGAAATGTATTCATCCAGTTTTTACGCTGGCGACGTGGCGCGGCAAATGGTCAGCCGGCTTTACACCAAGGGCTCTCGAGCTGCCTTTATGCAAGGCCATGCGCTGGAGCGATGTCTGGCAAATATTCATGCCGTTGTCGCAGCTATTGATGCTCGCCGAGGTTTTCATCACTCCGCTGGAGCCGTGATGCTGGGCGCAGAACCGCTGGAAGCCGCATTTTAATCCAATTACTGTTGTTGAATAATTATTTCTCCAAAATTCTATAGCAGTATTTGAGTGCGACACATGATTAAAACCAGAGAAAAGCTATTAATAAATCGGGTGTGGCAAGCGTTATTCAGGGCTTGCTTGCGTGCTGATCGTTGCTTACTAACGCTACCCTGTGATGGGCAGACGGGTGCAGATGATAGTCCAGTAGCTGATTGTGGTGTGGGTTTCTATATGAGCTATTGCGTTTCCAGCCACAGGTGGACTAGACAAAGAGACGGCCCGCTAGGTTGGCACATCAATCACCACCTACTAACCTGACTTAAATGGTGCGCGTAAGGGGG
>JBFHDT010000254.1:0-3967 GCA_041584575.1 Porticoccaceae bacterium | reverse complement strand
GGGATTTTTACCGCATGCGGCAAATCGAGGGGATGGAGCAGGTGAGCGACAACAGCTATGGCCGCACTTTTACCTTCAAAGGTACCAGCGGCGCGTTTACCGCGGTTCACTGGCCGGAGAAACACTGCTTCCGCGTATCGCTGCGCCTGAACCGGCCGGAATACACGCTCCCGGTGGTGCAAAAAATCCGGCGCTTGCTGGATCTGGATGCTGATGTCCCGGTGATTCGAGAGCAACTGGCTCGCCAGCCAATCTTCCGCAGTCTGTTTGATCACGGCATGGGTGAGGGCTTGCGCCTGCCTGGCATGTGGTCGGCATTCGAGGCCGGTGTTCGGGCCGTGCTGGGGCAACAGGTGTCGGTAAAAGCCGCCCACAACCTGGTCACGCAATTGGTGCGGGAATTGGGTGAAGACTTACAGTTGCCGCCGGACAGGGCAGCGCTTCCGAGCAAGTTATTTCCCACGCCGGAGGCGGTAGCGGCATCCAGTCTTGCGTTTCTCGCCATACCCGGTCGGCGCAAGCAGGCTTTGCGTGAGCTCGCTCAACGGGTGGCCGATACAAACGATACAGCTGCTGAGACAGGTTCGGGACTAAATTATGACCATTGGCAGGCAATCAACGGCATTGGGCCCTGGACCACGCAGTACACCGCGTTTCGCATGGGCAACCCGGATATTTTTCTGGCCGGTGATTTGGGCGTGAAAAACGCGCTGCAAAAACTTGATCCTTCACGCCGTGGGTGTGAGATCAGCGCCGAAGAACTGAGTCCTTGGGGCAGTTACGCCACGCTCCTGCTTTGGCAAAGTCTAAGTGATGCAACGCCATGTTCACCGACGAACCCAACAATTAAGGAGTAAGCCATGCGCCGACCGGTACCCGAAACTGAGGAATTTTTCGCCACACTGGCGAGCCCCATCGGTTTGCTCTCCGTACTCGCTTCCCATAAAGGCCTTACCGAAATCCGCTTCGCCAACCATCCAAAAGCCTTGCCTGCCAATAGCGAAAAAAGAAACTCATTTATCGATGCGGCCATTGAGCAGCTCAACGATTACTTTACCGGTAAGCGCCAGGTGTTTGACGTCATCCTGGATGAAGGCGGCACCGACTTTCAGCGCTCGGTATGGGCGGCACTTCGCGCTATCCCTTTTGGCCAAACCGCCAGCTACGGTGATATCGCCAAAACCATAGGCAAACCCAAAGCCGCGCGCGCCGTGGGTATGGCCAATAACCGCAATCCCATCCCGATTATTACGCCCTGCCACAGAGTCGTAGGCAGTGATGGCTCTTTAATCGGCTTTGCAGGGGGGCTCGACATTAAGCGGCAGTTGCTTGAACACGAACGGGAAAACGCGTAACAGTGTTTTTGGAATAAGACACCTGAACTTAGCAACATGAATAACACACTTTATCTTTTTGCAGCGGATGCATTGTTGCTCTCCCACGCTGCCTTCGTGCTATTTATCGTCGTTGGGCTGGCGTGCATCATCATCGGAAAATTCCGGGAATGGTCGTGGGTGCGCAACCCATGGCTTCGCGCGGTGCATATGGCTGGCATCGTATTTGTGATGCTGCAATCGTGGCTTGGCAAGGTATGTCCGCTGACGGTCTGGGAAATGGCGCTACGGGAAAAAGCGGGAGCAGTCATTTATGAAGGTTCATTTATTGCGCATTGGGTGGAATCAATACTCTATTACAGCGCACCAGCGTGGGTTTTTGTTACCTCATACACTCTGTTTGCGGCAGCGGTAATTGCGAGCTGGATATGGGTGCGTCCGCAGCCGTTCCGCGCTACGGCGGGGCAACAAAACGCTTGAGCTAGGTGATTCCGTTGTAGGAGCTTTTTGCGAAGCTGTTTGCGCGCCACCATATAGGCTATTTCTGTTTTTTGCTTTTCCTGTAGCTTGCAGAGGTTATTTCAGCCACTCCTGGTAAAACTCCTTCCTCCAGGTGCAGGATGTATCTCGGTTTACGCATGCTATAAATCTCGACGCCCAGTCGACTTGATTTTTTTCGCATATCTCATACTGGCAAAAATTCAAAAATGATTCATATGCAGAAAGTGCATCCGGGTCTTTTATGTGCCATAGCACACTGGCGAGCTCGTACCAGGTGTCGGGATCTGAATCGAGACCGACGGCCACAGTCAAATCTTTGATCGCTTGCTTACTATTATCGAGTCGATAATGATTGAGAAGGCCTTTGTACTTCCATGCGTAAGCGCTATCTGGATTTTTTTCCAATGCTTTCAAATAATCCTGGTGCGCGTTGTCATACTCTTCCATCTTCCAAAATAAATCAGCTCTACCTTCGTAGGCTAGATGCTTATACTCATAAAACGCAATGGCTTGGTTATATACTGACATTGACTCGTCAAGCCTATCGAGCCTTTTTAGAATTAGGCCTTTTTTTACTAAGAGATAGAAAGCACCAGGGCGGGCCACTAGCGCTTCGTTGATATCTTCCAAAGCAAGCTGATTCTCGCCGAGATCCATATACACCTGAGTACGCTTGTAGTAGTTATTCCATCGCTTCACATAACTTATTGATTCGTTAATTTCAATCAGGGCTTTTTCATATAGCTGATCCCCTCGATAACCCCCGGCCCTGATGTAACCCGCTAGAACCTTTAGCAAAAGCAATCGGGGATTCTCTTTATGATCCTGGATTGATCTTGATACGAAGTTGTCTATTTCTTCATAAGAGCCGCCCCACTTTGGTGCTAGCTTTTCCAGGTAACATTCACGAACGTGATAGCTATGGGGGATTTGCTTAATCCCTTCTCTGTACCAGTAATATTTGTCCTCTCTGTCTCCACTTGCCGCTGCTATTTTTAGTAGTTTGCAATAGGCTGGACTAAGGTTTGGGTTTATTGCGATGGTGTCTCTAATTTCATGCTCAGCCAGCTCAAAGTAGTGATGCATACCTTTAAACTGCTCTTCGAGTGTATTAGAACTTAATTTATTTCCACGAGCTTTCCAGCCTAAGTGAAAATAAAGAATACCTTTGGCGAGGCGGGGGTGGGGTGATTCCGGGAAATGATGTTGCCATAATTCTACTTTCGAAAATAAATGTTCCGCGAAGTCAAATATTCTATAAGCGTCTACAATCTTGCCTTCGTACACTACGTTTTCGGAAAACTGGGAATAATACTGGCCATATAGCTGTTCTAGTTCTATAAACTTTCCTTCCGTTAAGAGCGAAATCAGGTGTCTCTGGTCTCTAGTCGGAAGCTCGTAGGAAGTAAATGTCGCTTCCATTTCCCGCCCTAATTCGCTTTCTGAGTTATTTTTAATCGCCTGATATCGGATAACTAGTGTATTAATCAGCTCGTCCAGGTCGCCGTGCTCGCGCTGAACGTAGTAAGCAGCTAGCAAGATAAAAACAGTCAGGAGTACGTACGCACGTCTCATCTTTTAGCCTTCCATGAATCGGTGGCGGGTGCGTTTTTTGTCTGGCGTCTAGTAGCGGCGTGCTTTTATAGTCATGGCGTCATTAAAGCCTCGAATCGAGCAAATCCAGTTTTTCCAGGATAGCGCAGGTGCGTCTTTTAACTTCTTTAGCCATGGTTATCGGTGCCCTCCACTCCTGCTGAGTTTCCACTGACCCTGTGTCCTGGGTAATTTCGCCGCTCAATGAATGATTGATTTAACGACGACAATCAGTTGATACCAGGGATCTGTACCGCCTGGGCATTGGTGGGGATCTGGTAGTCAGCGCTATTACCGCCGCTCGATCGATCAACGTCCGTCGCCGTTTGCACCATCCCCATGGCTTCGGTACGCAACATGAGTCCATCGTCAGTCATACAGCTCGTCGCCATACCACCCATGCCCGTGTAATCGGTACAGGTCTCCCCGGCGATGGCGCGTGCATTGCCGGTACTGGAAAACCCCATAGCCTTGAGCCAGGCCTTAGCCACCTGCTTCGGATCGTTGCCACTGTTCTTAATCTGCTGCACGATCGTGGC
>JBFHDT010000253.1:0-3967 GCA_041584575.1 Porticoccaceae bacterium | reverse complement strand
TCGTTTGGCGGTAATGATTCACCTCTTCGCAATTACTTTATGTCGCGTAATCTTATGTTATGGGGCAGTCGTCATTTAGATCTCAAAACCAAATTTCGCTTGCACTGGCGAGTTATCCGCCAGGTTGTTTCTATTCTTTTCCCGCCCCTGTCCTTTAGCAAAACAGGGAAGTCTTTATTCAAGAATATTGCCTGGTCTGCTACCTCCTGGTTCAAGGCGGTAAAGAGAAGTATTGGCAACGCTTCTAACCAGGCCACTTTATTAGGTTATAAAGATTTTTATTTACGTCGACTTGGTGACTGCCCTGCCAAAATAAGATCACTCCGCAATTCATAGCCGATATTTTAATTACCTATGCGAACCTCCACCGATAAAACATCAGTACTGTTACCCCATTGGCTAGATGGCAAAAACATCTATATGGAAGAACTCGGTAATGCCTATCGGCGTGCTGGTTGCGAGCTTATCTACGGCGCTGATAATCTTTTTGAGGTTACGGTTAATGCTGACATTGTTCATCTTCACTGGCCCGAGGCTTTTTATCGCTGGACTGGGCATGGGTCCATTGAAGAACGCACAAGGCGTTTTATTGAAGCTGTTGATGGCTATAAAAAACAAGGCTCGCGTATTGTATGGACGGTTCACAACCTTACCCCCCATGATCATGTGACGCGTGGTATCGATTACGATGTGTATCAGGCGATTGCGCAACGTACGGATCTGTTTCATCACCATTGCCCTTGCTCGATAAAAGCACTCGCTGAGACATACACCATTCCCGAGCAGGCACTGAGCCTTGTCGCGCCCCACGGACACTACCTTAGTTACCCAACCGGCATTTCAACCCAGCAGGCACGTCAACGTCTCAATATTCCCGACGACGCCTATGTCTACCTGCACTTTGGCGCAATACGTAGTTATAAAGGACTCGACGCATTATTTTCTGCCTTTCGAAATGTTCAACATAAGAACAAGTGGCTACTGGTCGCCGGTAATTATCAGGGAATGTCGGGTAAAGGTGCGTGGCGCGATCGCTTGCAAATGGCCTGGGCCGAACGAATGGCGTCGCGTATAACGCTACATCTTCAGTCTGTACCTTCCGAGGATATACAAACTTTTTTTGCCGCGAGCGATGCCCTTGTTTTATCCCACTCGCGCGGCCTCAACTCAGGTGTTGCGGTACTTGGTATGACCTTTGGAAAGTTACTGATTGGTCCACAGCTGGGCTGTATTGAATGGGTTTTAAACCAGGGTAATAACCTTACTTTCCCCGCCAACTCTCATACAGGCCTTGTGGATGCGATGACCCAGGCCGCTGATATGGATAATAAGGCCGTTTTTGGCACCAATAGCGCGCTTGCCGCTAGCTGGACGTGGGACAATATCGTCACTGGGGTGTTGAATCACTCTGCTCTTGCGCTACATCATGTGCCAGGCAGCGCACCAGATAAACAGGGATAGCTGTGCAAGTTATGGCAAGTTTAACAAATCGGCTTTGGACGTTAGCAACCTATTTAAAAGTGTTGCGCGGGGTTCGTCTCCCTGCCTGGCGCCGTTATGGCCAACGGTACTTACATGAACTGACCCATCGACGCGTCAAACCTAACGCTTACTGTCGACATTTGGTCATACTCGCATGGGAGTTTCCACCTGCTGTAACGGGCGGGGTTTATCGGCCAGCTTCCTTTGCTCGCTACGCTAGCGAGCAGGGCTGGGAAGTAACGGTGGTCTGCGGCCCACTGCCCACAAACCCCAGCAACGCAGGAGCCTATCTTGCTGAGGTGATACCCCGAAACGTTTCTGTACACTCAGTACCTGCCACTCCTCCAGGGCCGCACCCATCCCCTTTGCCTCGAGTAGACGGCGGCATTGGCAACGCATTGAATGTGTATGAAGCTGCCAGCGACATACTCAGTGATATTGACCCAGGTATTATTCTGGCCTCGGGCCCACCCTTTCACAATTTTATTGCCGCCACATGGCTTGCCAAACGCTTTGGCTGGAAGCTGGTACTGGATTACCGTGACGAGTGGTCGCATAACCCTTTTCAGTTTGTCATGAATGACCAAACCAACGCCCGCCAGGAGGCCTCGTGCCTTAAGTGTGCCGACCATGTGATATTTACCACCCATTCACAGCTGGCTAACCAGGCAACCAGCTTTCCCGCCTTAGACAAAAAAACAGGGTCTGTTGTTTTTAATGGTTGGGAGCCAAGAGATTTTTCAAACAAAACGCCCACTGTTGATTTACAGCCGTTACAGCGTAAACCTTTCACCCTCGCTTTTTTTGGCAATCTCGGCCCCATGGCCCACCCCGGTGAATTTCTCAACACACTGAGCAAGGTATATGACGACAATCCTGCCCTGATTGCCGCGACTCAGGTTGTTTTTGTGGGGTATAAACAGGAAGCCGTTTTAAAACAGCTCGCAGATTTTCCCTATCAAGATAATCTTCTACTACTCGATCAGGTGTCAAAAGCTGAAGCGGCGGTCTTGATGCGCAATGTCAACGCATTGTTACTACTTAACACCCCGGCTTTATTTCGTTATATACAGGGCAAGCTCTACGATTACATGGCTTCAGATACACCGATCCTCTTTTACGGTAAAGGGGGAGAAATGGCCACCGTTATTGAAGAGCAACAGGCTGGGCTGGTCATCCCCTATTCTGACACCGTTGCGCTCACCCGTGCTTTGAATAGTTTAATAGACGAAGAAGTGCAACCAGCACCGAGCAAACAGCAGTGGTTACAAAACCGTACGCGGGAACATCAAGCGATGACTTTGTTATCGACGCTCGATCAGCTTATTCAAGCTGATCGCAGCTCAGGGCAAGCCAAATGAAAGTACTATACGCCAGCGAACGTCCACCCTACCCTTTATTTCTGGGTGGTGCAGCGCGCTGTGCCCACCAATTATTACTAGGCATGGCCCGTGACCAGCACATTACTTGCTGCGCCGTGGGTGGCAGTGAGTATTCGGTAACGCCCTGGGCATTCCCCGCCACAGAGGATGCACTAGCGCTCGGTGTACATTCAATGCAGACAAGCGCACAAGGAGGTTCGCAGGGTAGCTCAAAGGCTGGCTCTCTGGATTGTGGCTACCCGGTGCATATCATTGATAATTACGATACACAGCTTGAAGATTTTATTGACAACTTTCAGCCCGATATTATTTGGTCACAGCTGGATGGCGGTGAAGAAATAATGGCTTTGGCTGCTCGTAAAGGCATTCAAGGCCTTTACTACGTTCATGATGCCGAGTTTGACCCAGAGGAGTTACGCACCATTGCTCGCAGCGGTTGCCATCTTGTCGCCAGTAGCCACTTTTTGGCCGGATTGGCCGCACGTGCATGCGGTCGCCAGGTTCAGGTGATATATCCAGCCTCAGACCTTTATTTTGATACCCAGGCAGACCCAGCTGGGTTTATCACGATGATTAATCCGGTAGGCGTTAAAGGCATTGATACTTTGCTGGCAATCGCCGCCCAGCTACCTGACGAACGTTTTTTGTTGGTGGAGTCCTGGAAGCTGAGTGATAAAGCCCTGCAACAACTACACGCACAATTGACCACCTTACCCAACGTACGCTTCCAGGCAAGGGTCGCCGATATGCGAGAAATCTATCGGCAAACCCGGCTATTGCTTGTACCATCGCTGTGGGAGGAGGGCTTCGGTATGGTGGCCATTGAGGCACAGTCCTGCCGAATACCAGTTATTGCCAGTGCACGAGGAGGCCTGGTTGAATCAGTCGGCAATGGTGGCCTGCTTATTAAGGACTACCAGAATGTAGAGCGATGGCTTGCGGCCATTCGTGGTGTACTGGGGGACCAAAACAGCTACGCTAGCTTATCAGAACGCGCATACCAACATGCATCGTCTACTCAATTTTCACCGGCTCATCTAGCAACACAATTTGCTGGCATTTGCGCAAGCGAAGCGCCACGCGCTGCCACCATAAGTACCCGT
>JBFHDT010000252.1:0-3977 GCA_041584575.1 Porticoccaceae bacterium | reverse complement strand
TGTTGAAACGCTTGACGCTGTTTTTTACCCGTCAACGCATAATTTGCAATAGCCCAGCGGCTTTGAAGGTCTGCAATAATGGCTGAGGTATCTTTTTGGGTATTCGTTGTAGTCTGTGCGAAAACGGGCATGCTGCAAAGCATGAAACATAGCATCGTAAGTCTTGTGATATTCATTTTCAGTCCCTCTGGGTGTTAGCCAATCGGCGAATAACAGGTAATTGTTTACGCAGACCTGCATCAACAAGTGCAGGCAGTAAACCATTGAGGCGGGCAAAGATTTTTTCTGGCCAGCCGACATAACAATTTATTTTGTTTTTGTGGAGTTGTTTAAGGAGTGCCTTGGCAACAATGGTGGGGTCATCCACCGTATTACCCAGTTCACGATTGAGCTCGGTGACTTGTAAGCTATTAAGGGCGGTATTTGTTGCCCGTGGTGCCAGGTAAAAGACCTGCAGAGCGCTATCGGATAACTCGCGACGTAGTGCTTCGCAATAGCCTCGCAAGCCAAATTTACTGGCACAGTATGTACTAAAGCCGGGATAGCCAATGGCGCCAAACGCCGACCCCACATAAACCACACCACCGTCATCAACCCTTTTTAACAGGGGTAATAAGCGCTTGGTGACTAAAATTGGTGAAGTAAGATTAATGTTCATCAGATGACTAATTTCACTGTCGCTTTGATTTTCAATCATCTCAAAAGCGCTGATGCCAGCATTATTAATCAATACATTGATGGGGCCATTGCGCGCACAATACTCAAAGAGTTGATTGCGACCATTACTACTTGAAAGGTCAGCGGCGACACATAAATGCTCACCATCGAGAGATTGTGAAAGATTCTCAAGTTTAGTGGAATTACGACCAACCAGTATGAGTCGTGCCCCCTGTTTAGCGAGTTCCTGGGCCATTGACTGGCCAATGCCGCCTGAGGCGCCGGTCAGTACAATGGTTTTATTTTGCACATTCATCAGCAATCTCCTTTTTCCACTCTACAGCGCAAGGGCGCGACCTTGCTCTGTAGCAAGGCTGCGAAATACATTGCCGTAGAGTTGATAAAAGACCTGTGCGCTGTGGACGATTTGCGCTTGTGCTTCGGGATCCGTGATCTTATCCATTAGCCCTTGAAACAGTTTGACGTGCTCAACGTCGAGAGCGCCGTGGGAACGCAGATAATGGAAGGCGCAATCAGGTAGTTCCAGCGTGGTTTGTATGGCGCTGGCTGCAGCGTCAGCCATATTAATACTCGTGCCTTCCAACACTTGCACCATACCGAAAAAGCCCAGCGGGTTGATTCGTTGCACGGTGTCATAGGCATAAGTGACGAGCAGTTCTGTCGCCAGGTTGGGCGCTTTTCGACGTGCTTTTTCAGGATCGAAACCAGTGGCAGCAATGTCATCAAGGATCCATTGTTCATGGCCGAATTCTTCTTCAATGTATTCAGCGACGGCTTTGAGAAGCCAGCCTTTATCATCGGGTAAGCGAGCACCCACGGCCATTAATAAGGGCACGGTGTGTTTCACGTGCTGGTAAGCTTGAGCCAGGAAGGCGACGTAATCTTCGCGGCAGATGTCACCATTAAACAGACGGGCAAAAATGGGGGCGGCCATTAAGTATTGGCGTTGGTTTTCAGTTTGTTGTTGCAGTGAGTTGTAGAATGACATTAATGGTGAACCTCTTTACAAGCCTCATAGAGCGCGCTTATTTCATCGGCGAGTTGCTGTTGAATGGCCTGGCGTCGGGGGCGGCCATTGCTGGTTAATAAATGCTTGTCTCTCGTGAGTGGCTGGCCTAAACACTGCCAGCGTTGAATACGAGCGTAGTCGGGTAGTTGTTGATTGACAGTATTGACCCACTGCTCAATCTCTTCTCGCGTAGTGTCGGGCTTGCGTGGGTGTACTAATGCAGCGCAATAGGGTTTTGCATCGCCGAAGACTAGGGCTTGAGTGAGAAGGGGGCCAGCGAGTAATTCGCTCTCGATCCACTCGGGACTGATATTGCGACCAAAGCTCGAAATAAGCCGGTTACCTAGTCTACCTTCAATAAAGACAAAGCCATCATCATCGATATAGCCAAGATCCCCTGTTGCAACCTTGCGCTTCCCCCAGCTTGTCGGGTCGTTGACGTAGCCGAGAAAGGTTTTTCCCTTAATATGTATTTCGCCATCTTCTGTATAAACACTGTCGGGCGACAGGGACTTGCCGACACTAGCCGTACGATTCTGAGCAGGGCTATTAAGGCAAACGACGGAGTTACACTCTGAAAGCCCATAACCTTCATAAACGGGCAAACCGTGTTCATGGGCTTTTTGCAGAAGAACCGGAGACACTTTGCCGCCGCCGACGGCGACAAAAATCAGGGATTGCGGTGGCTGCCAGTCTTTTTCGCAGGCCTGTACCAGAGCCAATAATAACTCGGGCACCAGTATTAAGCTGTTGGGCTGATAGCTAATTAGCCCCGTCAGCAATTTCTCCATGTTGAGTGTAGAGCTGCCGTGCATGCCCAGATCCATAAGGGAGGGTGTAATGACACAACCATTGGCGAGCAGAGGTGCATAAACGCCGGCTATATTTTCGAGCAATGTCGACAATGGAAGCAGGCATAAGTGGCGGGTATCGCTTAGCTGTAAACGTTCTACAATCCCCTCGGCGACGCACAGTTGTTGCTGACTAGAAAGGCAGACACCTTTGGCATCGCCAGTGGAGCCAGAGGTAAAGGTGATTTTATCCGTGCCATCGGGTAGGGCGACAGGATTTGCCTTTAATCGCTGGCAAATAAGGCTTGTTGGCTTTAAGCAGTCGATGTTGACGACAGTCGAGCTGAGGCATAGTTTATCTTGACTGATGACGGCGTTGACACCACTACTATTCAAGGCGTGCTCTTGTTGGCCCGCAGAGAAAAACAGAGGCAGAGGGACAAGGCGGATTTTGGCGTACTGGCAAGCCAGGTCAACAATAATCCATGTCGGACTATTATCGGCATGCAGTGCTAATGACGCGATGCGCGCTCTGTGCAACTGTTCAGCGCACAACAGCACCTGGGCATAAAGTGCTTTAGCGGTAAAAACCTGCTCGGAGCCGATAAGTACAATGGCTTCGGGGTTTTGGATGGCGCGCTCTTCAAGGGCAGACATTATTGTCTTGTGCAAACTTTTACCATCTCCTTACATTAATGAATTAATCATGTAAGCCTCACCGTCGGCAGCAATTAAATGCGACTGGCAATACGATTGATAGCTTGCTTATGGGTTGTTAACCACCCTTGCATCGTGGGTGAAAAGGCTTTGCGCATGGTCTCATCAATACAACCCACCATGACTTGCGGACGGGTTTCATAATAGGAACCCCAATTGTCGGCAGTATTGATACGCTCAGGTTTAGCCTCTCCAATGGCATGCAATGAAAAGCCCATACCCGCAACCAGAGCTTGTACATAAGGGGTCGCGGTGAACACTATCCATCGATAACCCGCCTGGTCGAGTAACGCTGACAGCAAGGTGAAAAGCAGGGTGCTCGCGCTTCTTTGACTCGCTGCGAGATTGCCAATCTCGATGATTCCGGCTCTATCAACAGGGGTGCAGAGTTGCTGGCTTATGACTTGCTCAACTGGCTTATCGAGATAGGCTTCGAGGAATAAGTCTTGATGATGCGCACTATTCAGCCCTAGTGCAGCGTAGATCCGCAGTCCTTTTTTTAGTGCCAGCAAATGAGGTAGGTAGTGCTCGATAGCGGCCTGGTGCCGACGGGCATAGCGGCGGGCGATGTAATCTTCGAGTTCTGATCTTAGTGGGTGATCTGAGGTGCGCAGGTTCAAGGAGTAATCAGTAGAAGAGACTGCTCTAGTAGATTTATACGTAATAACGTGCGGCAATTGCAGCCGTGTGTTGCCCGGGAGTGAGCCTTTCGTATCTTTCAACAGTGTGGTTTGCATGGCTACCTCGATAAGAACTTTTTCTTCGGGACTAAGCTTATTGAG
>JBFHDT010000251.1:0-3980 GCA_041584575.1 Porticoccaceae bacterium | reverse complement strand
TCAAAACCCAGATTGACACTGAGAATACCGGCATAGGCCTCGGTCGCCAGATCGTGAGCAGGCTTTTTAATGTAGGGGCCAGTCTGGCCAAAGGCCGACAACGACGCGTAAACAATCCCTGGGTTGCGAGCCTTAATAGATTCATAGTCGACACCCAAACGGGCAGCGACACCGGGGCGAAACGCTTCCACCACCACGTCAGCAGACTCGGCCAACTTGAGGGCCATTTCTTTGCCTTCGTCAGTTTTCAGGTTGAGCTGAATACTTTTTTTGCCACGGTGAGTATTGGAGAAATACACCGTCATGCCGTCAATTTTGGGGCCGATTTCGCGGTTGGGCTCACCGCCATTAATGGGTTCAAGTTTGATCACCTCAGCGCCATGGTCAGCCATCATTTGCGTTAACAGTGGCCCCGGTAAAAACAGCGACAAATCGAGAACTTTAATACCTTCCAGTTTCATGCAATACACCTTTAATAACGTAAAACAATAGCGCGAAGCGACAACGTGCCAAGACAAAATAATGTGCCGAAATCGGATTGAGAAAACCTTGATTCACCAAACAATAGCCGACATTCGGGGCGGCAAGGATATTAGCCTAGGGCCTATCTGTCTATGCCCTGCCCAACCCTGATCAATAAACCATGCCCCGGATTTAGCGTTCATAATTTGCAGCTCATTCTCACAGACCCTATGATAGCTATCCCTTACTCATACCCTCCTCTCTTTTTCGATCGAGGCAAACAACTCAACCCTTGCTGGGAGCAAATCGAGCCATGGCCATAGAAGCAGTACTTTGGGATTTCGGCGGTGTTATCACCTCCTCCCCTTTCGAATCTTTTAACCGCTTTGAAGAAAAAAACGGCTACCCGAAAGATTTTATTCGCGGTATTAATGCCACCAATCCCGAAACCAACGCCTGGGCCCAATTTGAATCCAACCAAATGTCGGTGGAAGAATTTGACGCCGCCTTTGAAAAAGAATCCCGTGCCGCAGGTCATAGTATTAACGGCAACGAGGTCATCAAACTGCTCGCCGGCGATGTGCGCCCACAGATGGTTGAAGTGCTTAAACGCTGTAAGCAGGACTATAAAATATCCTGCCTGACCAACAACGTGCGCGCCGGTAAAGGCCCGGGCATGTCACGCTCACCAGAAAATGCTGCGCAAGTGAGCGCCGTCATGAGCCTGTTTGACTTCGTCATTGAGTCGAGTAAAGAAGGCATGCGCAAGCCCCAGCCCGAAATTTACCGGCTCGCCTGTGAACGCATGGGCGTAGACCCTGCCAATGTGGTGTATCTCGATGACCTGGGTATTAATCTTAAGCCCGCTCGTCAGCTGGGTATGACAACCATTAAAGTGCTGTCGCAGGATCAGGCGATTGAAGATTTAAGCGCGGTACTGGGTATAACGTTTTAGCAGAACATCAAGCGTTAACAACGCTTAAGCCCATCACGCTTCATCGTATTTGGGGGAGATACGCAGGTGCTGCACTTTCTCACCATTCTTTAAATGGTGCTCAAATATCTCATCGATATCTTCCTTCGAGTGGTAGCGATACCAGGTCTCGTTAGGGTAGACCACCATCACCGGCCCCAGGGCACAGCGGTCGAGACAACCGGCACTGTTGACGCGCAACCCGCCGGGGCCGCTAAGGCCTTCCTCTTTGACGCGTTTCTTCAAATAGGCCCGTAATTCGCTGGCCCCGTGGTCTTCGCAACTGGCGCGGCCATCGCTACGCTGATTGGTGCAGATAAAAACGTGTTGTTTAAAATATGACATTGGGCCTCCCGCTTAATCGTCCGGCTATTCTAGCAGCGTATGCTAGCTAGCACGGTGTGCAGCGCGTATTATCTGCCCTCCATAAAATAACAAACGAGACACCCATGTCTTACCAGGCCATTAAATTTCAACGCGAAGGCAGTATTGCCCGCATCACCCTCGCTCGCCCCGACGCCGCTAATGCGCTGAATTTCACAATGGGCGAGGAGCTGCACGAGGTCGCCAAAATTTGCGCCGCTGAAGCCAGCATCCGCGCGGTAATTCTCGATGCCGAAGGTAAAATCTTTTGTGCTGGTGGCGATGTACTCACGTTTGCCGAAGCCGGTGACGAACTCCCTGCCACACTGCGCCGACTACTCGATTCCTTTCACCCTGCTGTTGAAACTTTCTCCAGTATGAACGCACCCCTTATTGCCAGTGTTCAGGGTGTGGCTGCGGGTGCGGGCTTATCACTGCTGAGCTCTTGCAGTTTTGTGATCGCCAGTAAAAACGCCAGCTTTACCATGGCCTATACAGGCATAGGCATGACCCCCGACGGCAGTGCCACTTACTACCTGCCCCGCCAAATTGGTCTGCGCCGAGCCGAAGAGTTAATGGTCACTAATCGTCGTTTAAGTGCAGCGGAGGCCGTAGACTGGGGCTTAATCAACCAATGCGTTGACGCCGAGGCACTCACAAATACCGTACAAAACCTGGCTGAACAACTCGCCAGCGGCCCCACTGTTGCCTTTGGCCGTACCCGACAGCTTTTAATGGGTAGCTTCGACAATAACTTTCAGCAGCAACTCGTGGCCGAAGAAGAGGGGATTATCGCCATGGCGAGAACCCGCGATGGCCTCGGCGGTGTGGCCGCATTTAAAGACAGAAAAAAAACCACGTTTAATGGCGAATAAACACCCTTTATATTGACCAATCACAAAGGAACTTTGCAGTGCCAAAAGCCAGTGAATTAAAAAAAGGCCACGTTGTTGAAATTAATAATGCGCCTCATGCCGTTAAACAGGTCGAGGCCAAAAGCCCGTCCTCTCGCGGTGCCGCAACACTGTATAAGATACGTTTTACCAACTTAAAAACCGGCCAAAAGCTCGACGAGTCGTACAAAGGTGATGACTTCCTTAAAGAGGCCGATTGCATTCGTGTGCCCCTTCAGTATTCCTACCTCGATGGCGACACCTACATGTTCATGAACGCCGAGGACTACAGCCAGTACGGCTTGAATAGTGAAGAGATAGCCGATCAGATCGCCTATATTAGTGACGGCCTTGAAGACATCACCGGGCTAATAATGGACGGCGCTCTACTGGGCATAGAGCTACCCCAATCGGTAACTATGGCGGTGGTCGACACTGCGCCTGGCATTAAAGGCGCCACTGCCGCAGGACGCACAAAACCAGCAACCCTGACAACAGGACTGGAGATTCAGGTGCCCGAATATCTCGAGCCGGGCGAGATTGTTAAAGTAAATACCGTAACGGGTAAGTTTATGTCTCGCGCCTAAACCATTATTCGTAGAAAAAAACCTGAAATATAAATAAAAAAATCACACAGAATAATTGAAATAAAGGACAGACAGGATGCTAGCAACCATAACCACACCGCGCATTATGTTGATCGGCGGTGGCGCTGTCGCAGAAATCGCCGACGTGATGGCCAAACTGGCTTGCTCCAAACCCTTATTGGTGTCCGACCCCTATATGCGCGATAGCGGCAAGACCGCTCATGTGACCAACGTTCTGGATACGGCGAATATCGCCTGGCAACTGTTCGCCGACACCGTGCCAGAACCCACCGACGATGTGGTGATTCGTGGTGCTGAGATTATTAGTCAGGGTGATTTCGACTGCGTTATCGCGCTTGGCGGTGGCAGCCCCATCGACACCGCCAAAGCCATGACCCTGCTGGCCCACGGTGGTGGCAGTATTCGCGACTACAAGGTGCCCCACCAGGCCAACGAAAGCGGCCTGCCCATTATTGCCATACCCACCACCGCCGGTACCGGCTCAGAAGTCACGAAAGTTACGGTCATTACCGATAAAGCCAGCGATGAAAAAATGCTGATTATGGGCCTGGGCTGCCTGCCCGCAGCAGCCATTGTCGACTACGAGCTGACCTATAGCGTGCCCTACCGCACCACCGCCGACACCGGCATCGACAGCTTGACCCACGCCATCGAGGCCTACGTCAGCGTCAAGCACAACCC
>JBFHDT010000250.1:0-3987 GCA_041584575.1 Porticoccaceae bacterium | reverse complement strand
GTGCTTATAAAGAATGCTGTTTTTTTTATTTAAACGCTATTAATAATAAGCGCTTGTATTGCACTAGAGATGGTAGTGTTTAAGATGAATCGTAGACTGTGATAAGGATAATATGCATGTATAGCGCAATGAACTTGCTTATGTGCGCTTGCTGAGCACATAAAGAAAGTTGCCGACCTCACTCCATAGTTGTTTTTGTAATGAGCTGTGGCTGTGCTGATAAGGCTTGTTTGAATTCAGCTTTGAACTCGTTGTTATCTATCACCAGTTTAGACGTATTTAGTCTCTGCTCGCTGTGAGCTGTAATGATTAGCTGAATCCAGTTTTAATGGATTAAGGTGGGTTACTTGGTTAGCCTTCGCACAAAAGTCAATGGCTTGGCTTGAATGCCTGGGTGGCATGTATTCGGGGTGTTTGGGGTGCTGCTATTGATAATAAATAGTTGGTCGGAAAAAAACTGAGCAATGAATGAGCCCCAATTAAGCGGCTTCATTCTTTACCCAGTTTTAGCTAGGAATAACTCGTAGGCGATTTCTCGAGGTGGTAGCTTTTAGAGAGCGGCAGCGGCTGCCTCTTTCTCAGACTGGCGGGCACCGGATAGCATGCCGGCTGCGCCGTGGTTTCCTTCGTGGCAAGCGTATTCAAACATCTGGCCATCTGTTGCTTTAAGTGGAATAGATGCGGTAAACGGCTTGGTGAAAGTGCTGAGGTCATTTACTGTGTATTCGTAATTGATACGTGAGTCGCTGGTGCGAGTAAAGCGTTCGATCAAAGTGAATTGCTCGCCGGTGCCGACAACACCGTTTAATTCTGGCTCGTTGAGGTTTAGTGGCAGCTGGAAAGTAGGTGTTTTGCCGGTGAAGTTTGTTGTCTCAACAACTAATGTGTCACCTTCCCAGTGGCCTCGAGAATCTCCGGTCCATTTGGTCATTTCTGCGGGCAGGTGTGCGCTACCATCTATGGGGACAATGCGTGCGTCGTGAATCATCTCTGTGAAGATTACTACGTGTTTAGGCGTCTGTATTATCCGTAAATTGTTGTTGTAGGCGCTGGGGATCAGTGGCGGGCCAGCATTAAAGCTTAATAGACAACGCTCAGACAGACCTAGGACTTCGGGGCCACTGGGCAGAAAATTGGCGAGGCCGATGGATACAACGTTGCGTACTGGCGGAATCAGCTCGCGATCTTGCTTCATTCGTGCGAGGGCTTCAGTTGTCAATTTGGGCAGGCGGCCGTTGACGGGATCGATGATCAAGGACGTTCTTCTGTCCTCGTTCATTGTTGTCCCATAATCCATCCAGAAATTATTGTAGGCTCCTTCAATATCAGTTGCAGCGTCTGTATCCGCCGTTTTTTCTCTTAACTTATCAACATCTGTGGCGTCGACTGCCTGTGTCCGGAATGCGGCCTGTTCCTCTGCGGTGAACACTGCTTTATCGCCAAAGGCTTTGGGGCGCTCGAGGGGTGTCAAGGTGCGGAAATCCCAAATGCCTTGAAGATTTGGCTGGCCCTGAGAGTTTCGAGGTGCTTCATAGCCTGCGTTTTTGTTACTTTCGGCTGGTTTCACTTCAGAATCTTGTTTTGCTTCAGAACAGGCCGTGATGGATAAGGCTAGTGCAGCCATGAGGCTGGTTTTTGGGAATAACTGATTAACCCGAGACATTTGATGCTCCGTATTATGTTGAATTTTAGTTGCGCGTAAGCTACCACAAAGTAGGTTGCGAAGAAACTGTACTTACATTCATTGGTGATGATGGAAGCCAGGCCTTCAAACACGAGGTCAATTTTTTATACGATTGTTTTTTAAATTTATCATCTAAATAAGCCTTTCAACTCTCCGGCTCTTATTTAGCAGGACTTTCACATCTGGTTCTAAAATTGCGTCGGTTTCGTGTTGTGCTACGAGTATAGATTGATAGTAGCGGGGCGATAAAGACTATGGTGAGGTAGAGCGTAACCCCCCCCTGCTAGCAGGCGAATTGCAAGCCGTTGATACAGGGGGTAGAGGGATTTTAGCAAAATGGCGGAGGGGCAGGGATTCGAACCCTGGGACGGTCTCCCGTCGCCGGTTTTCAAGACCGGTGCTTTCGGCCACTCAGCCACCCCTCCTTTCGAGCCGCGATTATACCGCCTGAAAAACAGTTAACAAGAAAAACTTTATTCCTTTTCCTGTTCTGTTGTTTCCGTTTTATTAATGGCCTCACTTTTGTAGCGTGGGTCGTTCTTCGCGCGTTTTATGGGTGCTACCGCTTGTACTATCGGAGCACTCTGAGTGGTGTCCAGTGGTACAGATAAACCCAGCTCAATGACGTTAGAGCTTACAACCGTTTCGACTTTATTGCTGTTTAAGCGGGGATCATTACTGGCCCTGGGGGAAGATGGCGTTAGCGTTTCTTTACCCAATTCTTCTTCATCGGCTTGTTTTGTATCAACTTGAGCGACGTCGCCTTGATCGGCAAAAGGCAAGCCAATCTGGCCTGTTTCCGAGATACTTTCGGGCTCGCTTACGGCCCGATCAGTAGGCGCTTCAATGGGTGTCGGGGCAGTTCTTTCTGTAGCGCTATTACTTGTAATCGTGGCTGGCGCTTCTGTGATTGGCCCAGGTGCTTGCTCTTGCAAGGTTGAGCTTGCGCTAGTAGGCGTTTGAGGGTTTATTTTCCCTTGTTCAACCTCTGCCGTATCCGATTTTAGTGCTGTGGTAGAAGGGGTAGATGCTGCCTGTGCGGTTGGCGCACTGGTGTTTTCATCTTCGATTGAACTGATGGCGGACGTTTCAGGGGTAGAGGCGGGCTTTGCAACAACCTTTTTGACAGGAGCTACTGCGGCTTGTTTTTTTACAGCTGGACTTTGTTCTTGATGAGCCTCAGCTATTACTGGGTCAGTCTCGTTAGACTCGTGCGCTGTTGTTTCTTGTGCGACAGGGGGCTGTATCTGGCTGAGGGGTTCAGTTTTGTCGGACTCAGGTATTTGAGGTTCGGTCAGGAAGTGCTCGGGGATTTCCTGGCGCTCACGGCGACGTTTAGGAGCCTGTTGATGACCACTGGGGCGCCGAGCAAGCTTCTTAGTTGGCGTGTCCTCAGGTTTTTCGAGATTCGCCTGTGGAGCACTCGTTGTTTTCTGATCCTTGTCGGGGCGCTCTGTCTGCGTGCGCTTACTGCTGGGTCGCTCTGACTTATCTTTAGTATCGGGACGAGGTGTTTTGTTGCGGCTATTTCTTTGCTTGGTGTTGCTTTTGCCAGCATCGTCGCGGTTCTGGGTGCTGGTTTTTTCGCGGCTTTGTGTATTGTCCTTGTTGCGTGAATCTTCGCGATTGCGATTGTTGGAAGAGCGATTGCGATTGCGAGAGTTTCGATTGCGGCTATCGGGGCGTTTTTCGCCATCAGGGGATTTGCGCTCCGCAGGTTTTTCTTTGACGGATTTTTCTACAGGCTCGGCTATTGGCGCTTCACTGATAGCGAAAAGTGTTCGCCACAATCGTTTGAGCATGCCTTCTGACTTGGTTTTGGGTTCAGGCTGGTCGCTATTGCTTTCTTTTGTTGATTCAGGGGATGCGGGGGCCTGGATTTGGGGTGGCAGGTTTTCCACCGCAGGTTTGGCTATGGGTGGCAGTTTTGATGGTTCCATCAATTCCACGAGGTTTTCTTTGGAGGCTTCGGCGGCAATTTGATAGCTGTATCCTTTGTCCTGATCTGCTTCGTCCTGTGCGCGTATACGCTCGACTTCGAAGTGAGGTGTCTCCATGGATGGGTTGGGCAGGATAGTCAAGCGGATGTTGTTGCGCTGTTCAATCTCGCTAATCTCACTGCGCTTTTCGTTGAGAAGAAAGGTGGCGACGGGGACTGGTGTGATGGCACGAATTTCCTTGCTACTTTCCTTTTGCGCTTCTTCTTCCATCAGGCGGAGAATGGATAGTGCAATTGAGCGAGTACCGCGAATGGTGCCCTGACCACTACAGCGAGGGCAGATCTTAAAGGTCATTTCTTCAAG
>JBFHDT010000249.1:0-4002 GCA_041584575.1 Porticoccaceae bacterium | reverse complement strand
GTCATCTGCCACTTAAGTTCTGCCTCATAAGCCTGAATTTCAAAAGCATCGCCGCCATTTTTACTAGCGATTAAATAAATTTCGCTAAACCACGTATCGGATAATGACTGACCGTAGGCCAGTTTGTATTGTTGCCGATCACTAAAATCATCATCATTTTCATAGTTCAAGCGAAATTCAATTTCCTTTTCGAGTGGCTGCACATAAGGGTGATAAATTTTACTCACTACTGATCCATCAGCCAGTACAGGCTGTGCAGAGAGAAAAATTATTAGGCAGGTCACGATCAGCCATATTTTTTTGCAGGGAGGGAAAGCGTTTGGAGATTGTATTCTCATGGAGTAGCGTTTGCTTTTGTGTTGGTGAAACGGCTGTAAAAAAAATAGGAAATAACGGCGACTACGAGCGAGATAAAAATACTACCCACGTAAATACTGACCTGCAGGGGACTGGGCGTCGCCTCATAACCAATTAGGGCGTAGAGCAACTGTCCAGGAATGGAAGGTTCTGCTATCCAGCTAGAGGTATTCCATAGTGGCCGCTGTGAAGGCAGGAAATCAGCCTGCATCAATAACATGCTAGCCTGTGCACACATACCTGCCCCCACTAGTATTAGCAGACCGAGAGCAATCATAAAAGACAACTTTTTTTGGAGCGCACTGAGAAGGAAATAAAATAGAGCGCCAAAACTAAAGCCAACCCCGGCACCGATAACAGAGCCAATAATGCCACTACTCACTGTTTCTCTATTGTGAATAAACCCGGATAAATAAATCAGTATTTCTGAACCCTCACGAATAATGCTCAAGCTTAGGGCAAGCCCCATAAACAAAAGCAACGGTTCTTCCTTTGTTGTGGCACCTAAATAGAGCTTAAGGAGTAATGTTATGAGTACTAAAATCACCATATAAATCAGTACTTGTAAGAGGGCATTACTGATCTCATAGCCCAGGCCATCGTAAAGGTTCGATATCCAGCGCAATTGCCAGGCGAATAGCAGAGCACCAACAATACCGCCACTGATACTCATGCGCAGCCAGCTATGGCTGATACGGGTAAAGCGCGTTGCGGCGAGTAGCGTGGCAATCAGCAATGCTGCTTCAAGAGTTTCTCGCAACACAATAATGACGCTGGTTAACAGCATAGAGCTTTACTCCACAATGACTTTGCCCAAGGCCGTTTTGGGATTAAATTCACCAAAAAACGGGTAAATGCCCGGTGGCAAGGGGCCAATAAAAATAGTTGCGGTGCTATTGCCCATAATGACTTTTTCACGGTTTAATTCCCAGCTTTCAAACTCCTCAGGTGTGGTGTCGCGATTGTGTATTCGCAGTTTGATTTTGGTATTGGCGGGGATGGTGATTTCAGAGGGAACGAACAAATGCTGCTCAATATTGATTTCTATAAGGGGCTTTTCCGCTTGTGCTAATACGGGTAGCAACACAAAAATTATCGTACAAGTAGTACGTTGATAACAAAGTTCAATCCAGGTTTTTACTGTTTTCAAGGAACTAACCGCCGCTGCGCTAATGCTGGAAATACAATAACAACTGCCAGGCCACTTGCAAAACTGGATTCTTTGAAATGAATCTTTGCTTGATAGAGATCGGCAATCAGTTTGACAATAGATAGACCCAGGCCACTGCCCTGTTCGCTGGACTTGTGGCGGTCGCCGCCGATGCGATAAAAACGCTCAAAAACACGCTCTCGTTCGGCCTCATCCATGCCTGGGCCAGAATCAATAACGCTCAGGCTAACCGTACTACTATGCTTTTCAACCAGCACTTTAATATGACCCTGAACGGGTGTGTACTTGCAGGCATTGCTTAATAAGTTTTGCAGCAGGGTGGTGAGAGTGAAGTTATCGCCATTAATAATGCAAGCGTCGCCAATGAACTCGATAGACTGTTGTTTGCACTGAAAAGAGCTGTATTGGTCGGCAATAACTTGCCTGGCAAGTTCACTGAGATCAAGCGGGGCCATTCTTGCCTGGTAATGCTCGGGTGAAATACGATAGAGCAAGAGGATCTGTTCGATTAAATGTTCCAGCCCCGTCCCTTCATTTTGTAGCTGTAAAAGAACAGGGTTATCGGCGGGCAGGTCATTGCCTAAATTATGAATATGTAACTTCAGTGCGGCGATGGGTGTGCGCAGCTCGTGGGCGGCATCAGCACTGAGTCGCCGCTCTCTGGCCACTGATAATTCAAGTCGTTCAAGCAGGGCATTAATCGCATCGACAACGGTCTTTAATTCTTTAGGCGGATTTTCTACTGCCAGACTGGATAAATCATCAACCTGTTTTTTCTCAAGCTCATCGGCGAGGCGACGCAATAAACTAAGCCCGTGGCCGATAATGATCCATATAAGTAGACCGGTGATGGGCAGGCCTATAACGGTGGCTGCAACGGCCTCGATAACAATGTTATCTGCTACCAGGTAGCGTATATCTGCCCGCTCTGCAACGACAACCCATAGGGCATGGTCGGCTTCATGGGCTACCAGTATTCGCCAGCGATAACCGTCAAAATTTTCATCGTGAAAGCCTTTTTTGAAAGCGGCAACAGGCTGTGCCGGACTATTTGCAGAATGATAGAGCAAGTTGTTTTCGTTGCGCCATATCTGAAAAGCAATATGACTATCACGCATTTGCGCCGTAGAGAGTTTTTGCGGGTGAGCGTTTTCACTATAGATAGCGGCAACGAGGCTGGCCGTGTCGATAAGTTGTTGGTCAAACGCTGCTTCTGCTGCGGACATACTCGAACGATAGCCGTGCAGGGCAGCAAGAAAACTGGTTAATGTTATGGCCGACAGTACGGCGATAATTAAATAGGAGCGAATTGATTTCACAACAATTTTGATTTTATCATTTTTTCTAGGGAGCCCCTGATAAATCTATAAGAAGCAGATGGCGAGCTAAAAACATTAGATTCATGGCGTAAAGTGCCTGTAATCGCTTGTTACTACGAAGCTTTGTACTATGAAAGTGGGCGCTATGAGGCGGCGACGAAGCTGAATACTTTAGCCGTTAGATACGAGTTTACAGCTTGTTCAGAGGCCCTCTATGATTTCTCAATAGTGTAACCGACACCACGAACGGTTTTAATTAGCGCTGTCCCTAGTTTTTTTCGCAAGTGGTGAATATGCACTTCGATGGCATTGCTGGCAACTTCTTCGCCCCAACTATAGAGTTTGTCTTCCAGACTGTCGCGGGTGAGTACCTTTCCAATATTCAGTAGCAGTGATTTCAGCAGGGTGTATTCACGCCGCGACAAGTCAATTAACTGTCCAGCTTGCCTGACTTCAAGGCTTGCCGTATCGAGGGTGATATCGCCGCATTCAACCTGACTAGAGATTGATGTGCCGAGCCGACGCTCAAGTACCCGTAGTCGAGCTTCCAGCTCTTCAATTTCAAAAGGTTTACACAAGTAGTCGTCAGCACCAAGGTCGAGACCGCTGACCTTGTCTTCTATTGCGTCTCGGGCAGTGAGAATTAATACCGGTAATTGAGCGTCCAGTTTGCGGATTTGACGCAGTACGTCGAGACCATCCATATCAGGTAAACCAAGATCAAGGGTAACAAGGTCAGGTTTGTCATTTTCTACGGCCTGTAGCCCTTGCCGGCCTCTGCAAACATGGTTGACGCTAAAGCCTTTATTCGACAGGGCTAAACTCAGGCCCGCAGCGAGAGAGGGGTTGTCTTCTATTAGTAGTAGTCGCAAGGTTCTAATCTCCGCAAACTGTAGCGCCCAGTACTTTAGCTACCAAGACTGTATTTCTCACAATGAAAGCTCATCAAACTACAAGGCGAGTTTTTTTTGCGTCTCAGCCAGGAGTATAGCAATCTCTGCCTGTCGCCCTTTATCAGCCAGAGGACGTTGGGGGCGTGGTTTAGCATCTTGCGCTTTTAGCAGGTGTTGTTCTGCTTTACGATATTGTTTTTCACCCAACAGGTATTGCGCGTAAAAATAGTTGCTGTCGATGCCGTCGGGATTAATAGCCATC
>JBFHDT010000248.1:0-4009 GCA_041584575.1 Porticoccaceae bacterium | reverse complement strand
GGGTCGAGGGTTGCACAGCGTGCTTCCCAAATCGACCAGGCCTTAGCGGCGCGAATACGCTCCAGCTCATTGCCCCCCGTTAAGCGGCGGTAGTAAGCACTGAGTATATCGTTGCGTTCACTACTCGGGATGAGAGCAATAAACTCTTGCCAGTGATCGGGGAAAATAGAACTGGCACCCTGCTGATAAAACCACTGTATATCCTCATCACGACAGAGAAAGATACCCCGCAAGACCATGCCCTGCACTTTATCTGGGTGAGTCTGAGCGTAAATTAAACTCAGAGTCGAACCCCAGGAACCGCCGAATAACACCCAGTGTTTAATACCCAAAAAATCGCGAATAAACTCCATATCCGCCACCAGAGCCTGGGTGGTGTTTTTTTCAAGACTGGCATGGGGTGTAGAACGACCACTGCCCCGTTGGTCGAAAAGGACTATGCGATACACCTCCGGGTCAAAAAAACAGCGATCCTGCACCGAGCAACCCGCCCCCGGCCCACCGTGAACAAAAACCACGGGGAGGCCATCTGGGTTACCGCACTCTTCGACATAAAGTGTATGGCCATCACCGACATCGAGCTGTTCGGTTCTGAGGGGCTTGATTGCCGGATACAAGGAACGCATTTCACTAACTCCCGTGTAAGCTAACTACATGATTCAATAAAAATGTTTTAAAAGACGCCTAAGAAACCACTAAAACAAACAGGGTTAAATATGGCAGTATTCCTTTTTATTGTAAAAAAAAGGGGCTAGCAATGCCCGCTATAAAAGCTCAGACACCCACAGACTCACTCAAACGCTGTGATTGGGCAAACGGCGACGCCCTCTACGAACAGTACCATGATGAGGAATGGGGTGTCCCCTGCTTCGACGACCACAAGTTGTTCGAGTTTCTTATATTAGAAGGCGCCCAGGCCGGCTTGTCGTGGATTACCATTTTACGTAAACGAGAAAACTACCGTCGCGCCTTCGCTAATTTTGAAGCTGAAAAAGTTGCACGCTTTAATAGCCGGAGTATAGAACGACTGATGAACGATGCCGGCATTGTGCGCAATCGCCTGAAAATAGAAGCGGCCATCTCTAATGCCAAGCTGTTTCTCGACCTGCAGCAAAGTCACGCCAGCTTTAGTCAATATCTGTGGGGATTTCTCGATGGCCAGCCGATTGAAAATCACTGGGCAAGCTTAAATGAATGCCCAGCCACCACGCCAGTGTCTGACGCCATTAGTAAAGATATGAAAAAAAGGGGCTTTCGCTTTTTCGGTTCGACCATTTGCTACGCCCATATGCAGGCCATGGGTATGGTGAACGATCACACCATCGACTGCTTTCGCCACAGTGAATGTGCAGCGCTAAAGCCATAAAAAACGACTTAACTTAAAAGGATAGCTCTGGGGGCAAAAACAATAACCCCCAATAACAGCGTGTTATTGGGGGTTATTAGCCGGTTTTTCAACGTGTAATTTCTATTACTATCGACCCGCTCTTTTACGCTCGTTTTCAGTCAGTAGCTTTTTGCGAATACGAATATGGTGAGGGGTAACCTCAACCAACTCATCATCTTCAATAAACTCCAGGGCCTGCTCCAGAGTGAAAATAATCGGCGGTACGAGAGTCAGCGCTTCATCAGTACCCGATGCTCGCACGTTGGTCAGCTGCTTACCTTTGGTCGGATTCACCGCGAGATCATTACTCCGTGAGTGGATGCCGATAACCTGGCCTTCATAAACATCTTCAGCGTGGCTGAGAAACAGGCGGCCGCGTTCCTGCAAGTTAAACAGGGAATAGCCAAGCGTCTTGCCTTTAACCATCGACACCAGCACACCATTTTGGCGAGACTGCACTTCACCCTGTTTCACTTCACCGTAGTGATCAAAAACACTGGTCATAATTCCTGAGCCAGAGGTCATGGTCAGGAAGCTACCACGGAAACCGATCAAGCCTCGAGAGGGAATCAAGAATTCAAGCTTGACTCGACCCTTGCCATCGGGCTCCATATTGGTCAGCTCACCCTTACGAAGGCCCAGCTCTTCCATCACCGAACCCTGGTGCTGTTCTTCAATATCGATGACAACCTGCTCGAAGGGCTCTTGAATAACGCCATCGACTTCGCGTTGAATCACTTCAGGGCGCGAAACACCCATTTCGTAACCTTCACGGCGCATGGTTTCAATCAAAACCGACAAATGTAATTCACCACGACCGGAGACGCGGAATTTGTCGGGGCTGCCGCCATCTTCAACCCGTAGAGCGACATTGTGAATCAACTCTTGCTGTAGGCGATCTTTAATATTGCGCGAGGTAACATACTTGCCATCAAGGCCGGCAAAGGGCGAGTTGTTGACCAAAAACACCATACTCACTGTCGGCTCATCAACAGAGAGCGCTGGACGAGCTTCCACGCACTCGGGGTCGCACAGCGTATCGGAGATGCCTAAGCCCTCGATACCATTAATAGTGACAATGTCACCCGCCTCGGCAAGATCGGTATCAACACGGTCAAGGCCCAGATACCCCTTCACATTGAGCACCTTGCCTTTGCGCTCTACACCCTTATTATCAATGATCGTCACTTGTTGACCGGGGCGCAGCTTACCGCGAGAAATACGACCAATGCCAATAACACCGATATAGCTATCGTAATCGAGAGCGGACACCTGCATCTGGAAAGGGCCATCGCGATCGGCTTCAGGGACAGGGACTTTGTCGACGATCATTTCAAACAGCGGCTGCATATCTTCCGCCAGGCTATCGTGCTCAAGACCCGCGACACCGTTGAGGGCAGACGCGTAAATAACGGGAAAGTCGAGCTGTTCGTCAGTCGCACCGAGGCGGTCAAACAACTCAAAAACCTGGTCCATTACCCAGTCCGGGCGAGCGCCGGGGCGGTCAACCTTGTTGATCACCACAATCGGGTGCAAGCCCTGTTCAAAGGCCTTGGCGGTCACAAAGCGCGTCTGCGGCATGGGGCCATCGACCGCATCCACCAGCAACAGTACTGAGTCGACCATCGACAGTACGCGCTCAACTTCACCACCGAAGTCGGCGTGGCCGGGGGTGTCTACGATATTGATGTGATAGTCATTCCATTCGACGGCCGTATTCTTGGCTAGAATGGTAATGCCCCGCTCCTTTTCCTGATCATTGGAATCCATAATGCGCTCAGCGCCCTGATCTTTGCGATCGAGAGTACCGGATTGCTGTAGGAGTTTATCGACCAGAGTAGTTTTACCGTGGTCAACATGGGCTATGATCGCAATATTGCGAAGTTTTTCGACATCAGACATGAGATAGGTTTTCGCGGGGAAAAAGTGGGGCGCATTATAGTGAAAAGCGCGCCTAAAGTCACCGCGTGACCGACAAATAAAAACCCCGCTAAAATTTTGCGTAAATGGGTCTTAAGACGTCCCGGGGCGATAGACCGCTAAATTGTCAAAACCTTGTTCCTTCAATAGCTCAGCGTGTAACTGGCTCATCACGCCCTTATCGCAATAAAGCAAATAGTGCTGGCTGGGGTCGAGCTTTTTATAGCTATTTTGCAGCGCATAAAAAGGCGCCAACTGAATTTCAGTGGCACCGGCATCGAGGGGCTTGCGCTCGACTTCATCGGGATGGCGAATATCGAGAATAATCGCGTCCGGCTGAGGTGCGGCGAACACTTCAACACTGGGCAGCTCGACCCAGTCATCCATCATTTGATCAATGTTTTCTTCCCGGCGCCCAGCAATCGCAGCATCGAGCACGGCAAAATCAAATTTCGATTCTTCGTACTCAATCCGCTCGGGCTTGGCTCGGGTGGTCGGCTTGACCGAAATAACCCCGCAATATTCCGGCATATTAGCCGCGAACTCTTCAGTGCCAATGGCACGGGCGACATCAATAATCGCATTTTTGTCCATCGTCACCAAAGGTCGCAAGGTCAGCATGTCAGTGACACTATCGATCACCGACAAGTTTGTCAGCGTTTGGCTGGAGACTTGAGCTACGGCCTCGCCAGTTACCAGGGC
>JBFHDT010000247.1:0-4010 GCA_041584575.1 Porticoccaceae bacterium | reverse complement strand
AGTCCGGTAATCACATAGCCTACCAAACCACCCTGGTGCCATTTTTCAACTGGCCCAGGTCTATCGACCAATGCGCGCAACAAGCCGCCACCTGCCGGGCCGCTGGGGTCTATAGACACAGGTGTAAAGCCGGTCGATGCCGTTTGTAACGCCAGTGCCCCTTTACTCAAGCCGCGGGGCTGGCGAGGCAATTCAGCCAACACACCATTATCAGGGTTATAACTTAAATAACGCCCGTTGGAGACCAGGTTAAACAAACCGATACGGATCACTTCTTGCTCACTTTGCATGCCATCGGCACTGAGCACCGTCGTATTAAAACGGCTAACTCGACCCGACTCGACCATCTCACGGCTCATTTCATAGCTCAGGTTTTCAATCTCTTCAAGGGAGGGCAAACGGCTGTTGCTGCTCATTTTTTCGATCAGCTCATTGAGCTGTGCCGTGCGGCCGGTGTATTGGGCACTGACCAGTGATTTCTCCAGCCGTGTTACCGTATCACCGGCAGTAGCGGTGATGTGGCCAAATAGCTCTTTCAGGGTACCGAGGCGGTTTTCCATTTGCTCCTGCAAAGCTTCAAGCTCGCGCTCATTATCAGAGAAAGTGTTCTCTAACTGGGCACTGCGAGCCTCTTCCTCAGCTTTTTGTTGTTGCGCCTGCTGCAGTAACTGGGCCTGGCGATCCTTGTCAGCCTTGAAAGCGCGCTCACGTTGACGGTGTTCTTTTGACTCCTGTAATTTTGCAGTTTTGATAAGCTGCAATAGAGCGTCAAGGGACTTAACCTCGCTGCCTATCGCCTGATCGGCGTTCGATGTCTCTGCGGCGATAGCGGGCAAAACGCTTAATGCGCTCAACAACAAGACAATGCTTAAGCTGGTGCACAAACCTCTACTTAAGACGCTCATGAAGCCACTTCCGTTTTGTTTTGATTAGCGGCGGGACTGACTGGTGCCGGAAGAGGCAATTTGATCATATCCAGCGGTGCCTGTTTTTTCGCCATGCGAATAGCATTGGCCACGGCGCGGCGATAGTCCCCCGCCGCTACGGTTTGCCACTGATTGTCGGTTTTACTCCACACCTCAGTCAGACTTTGGTCAGCCGTTTGAAACAACAGAGCAATGCGTCCAATGCGTAAAAAAGTACCCTGTCGCTGCTGTCCGGCAATCGTCAGGACGCCATCAAATTGTTCAAGGGTGGTGCTGTACTCACTTTCAATGGCGTAGAGTTCAAGTACCTGGCGGGACTTTTCGGCGGCGCTGAAACGGGCCGAATCCATATTATCTCGCACTTGTTGAATGCTGGTTTGCCGCTCCTCTAATTTAAAGGGCAGGTCGAGGCGAATAAACTGTTCAAGGGCATCGAGCATATTCAGCGAAAGAGGGATAATTTGGCGCTCAATTAACGCCGCGTTTTCAACTGACTCAGCAATATCGGCCATGGTCTGGCGCTGGCTGTCTATTTGCCGTTCGAGCTGGGCGTTATAGACCTGCAAACCGTCAATTTGCTTATTCACCAGCTGGAACTGACGCAGCAGCTTGTCGCTTTGCGCGACCGTGCTATCAATACGCCGCTGCGATGCCTGGGCGGCAACGGTTTTATCGGCACCGGCCTTGATGACAGTATCGAGTTCGGCCCCGTAAGCCACCTTAGTTTGCAGCCCAGCCACCAATAGCAGGGCAAGCAGCGGGCGTAAGCTTCTTATTTTTTTATGTCGTTCTTTCACGTTGCTTCCCATAGCAGTTCTTTCACGTCGCCTTCCATAATAGAAGCTTATCCTCCAATGACGGTGATTCATTATTTTCTGTCCAGGCGCACAAAACTACAGGCCGGTGTTTGCCCTTCACTAGCCAACTCCGCTACGGGGGTTTCCAGCCACTCTGTCAAATCCAGCTCGGGGAAGAAAGCATCGCCTTCAACCTCGGTATGTACCCGAGTCAGGTAGAGCCTGTCAGCTTGGGGCAGGGCCTCGCGATAAATGGTTGCGCCGCCGATAATCATTACCTCTTCAAGGCCTGAGTCGTCGGCGATTTTTTTAGCGATGACAAGGGCTTCGCTTAAATCACTCGCCCTTTCAACACCATCGGCCTGCCAGGCGCTGTCGCGGGTCATAACAATATTGCTGCGCCCTGGTAGCGGCTTGCCAATGGACTCGTAAGTCAGACGGCCCATAATAATCGGCTTGCCCAAGGTGACCTGCTTAAAGTATTTAAGATCGGCAGAAATACGCCATGGTAATTGATTATCATTACCAATAACACCGTTATCAGCCACCGCTACAATTAGGGAAGTGATTGCCACTGCTGTTATGCCTCTTGTTAATAATCACGGCATGTTGTTACCGCTGCGATCGCCATTATCTATCAGTCGTGTTTTTGCGCAAAGACATGGTCGGAAGTAATTTCACACAGCAAAAGGTAAGACAGAACAAGCTACAACTTAGGGCGCGGTTTAAACGATACCCATACGCCCAGCAAGCACAGCAGAGTCACTGCGAGAGTCGTGGCAATCAACAGAATATCGCGCAAGGTTTTGCTGAAGGGATCAAAAAAGTGCCACTTATGTAAGTAGCTAAACGACCAGCCTTCTAACTTGCTTGACGGGTCGCTACGAGCTGCCAGTGCGCCGGTTGCCGTTTCAACAAATAGAGTGCGCTGCGATACATCTCCGCTTGCCCCATCACTACCCAAGCGAACGGCGTGTACCGGCATGCGCTTATTAATAAAGCCATAGTCGCTGCTAAAGCGGGTGATTTTTTCTACCGGACTATCTATCAGGTCATTTCCTGATAAGCCCTCATAATGCGCTGCAAGATTCAGTGCATGCTGTCGCTCACAATCAGCACAGAGTTGTGAGGTCTGCGCATTGATATAAACAAGGCCACCCCCCTGTTGCATCGGCTTAGTAGAGTGATGCTCTTTCACCGCTGGCTTATGTGTTTTTTCTGCCAAGGTCGGTGCCGCTAGCGCCAAACGTAAATAAGGCAGGCCATCGACTTCAACCAGGCTAGCCCGATGAAAATAACCGCCAGCGTTTCTTTGTGCCACGGCTGCCCAGTCTATCGCCAGGTTCTGCACACGAAATAATGTTTGTGGGGCGGACAATTCAGGCGAGGCAACGATCGGTTTATTGAGCAGGTGATAGAGGCCTGAAAAACAGAAGGTCAACATAAAGACACCAAAACCAATACCCAGGCGACGGTGCCAAACGCTTGTGGAGCGCTGTACGCGAGATTCTTTATCGCTATTTTTCTCGCCGCTATTTTTTGAGCGTCTCCGCCAGGCCATCCATAAACCCAGTAAACTTAAACCCATACCGGCCAGCAACATGGCGCTCATAGCGATGGTTCTCACCCAGGGGTTTTTAATAAATACCCAGGAGTGCAGTTGGCGAAACACCCAGCCAACAAAGGCTTTGCGATCATCAATCAAGGTCGCCAGCCGCCCGGTGCTGACCTCAACATAGACTCGCATATTATCGGGCCTGTCAAAGATCACTTTATAAACCGGCAAAAAACGATTGATATAAAGATATTCCTCATCAAAAGCGGTAATTAATTCAATAGAGGCGATTTTGCTGGCGTCATCGCCTAAATAATATCGGGCCAACTGCTGTGCGTAAGCCTTGTCATTAATTTCTGCTCGCTGGCCGCTGTGGGCATTAATATAGGTCGTATTAGCGCCCTGCTCAACACGGTAAAAAGTCTCACCGTTAATATTCAATAACTGCGCTTGCTCAAACTCAGCAATGCCGTTACCCGATAAGGTCGCCGACAAAGGCGCTAGCCCGGCAATGTCAGCAGTCGACACTGGTGGAACCATAGCCACCGGGCGAGGATTAATACGCGACATAATGGGATGACTCAAGCCACTCAGCGCCCAGGCAATAATGGCTATAAATACAGCCAGTCCAATACGCCGATGCCAGCGATACAAAATACTACTAGGCATAGTTATTCTCGATGTAGGATTAATAAATCGCGCATAAAAATAGCGCTTCAGGAAAGTAATTTT
>JBFHDT010000246.1:0-4013 GCA_041584575.1 Porticoccaceae bacterium | reverse complement strand
CGCCAAGATTTTGCAGGAGGCCGGCGCCGATATGCTGGTGCTCGAATGTGTACCCACAGAATTGGCGACAACGATTACAGAGGCTTTAGATATCCCGGTGGTTGGCATTGGCGCTGGCCCCAATACCGACGCCCAGGTACTCGTACTCTACGATATGCTCGGCTTTTCGCCGCGCATCCCCAAGTTCACCAAAAACTTCCTCGCCGAGACCAACAGCGTGCAACTAGCGCTACAGGCCTACGCTGATGCCGTACGCAGCGGCGCTTTCCCCCAGGCCGAACACGGTTTTAAATGAAGGTACACAGACTGTTAAGAACCACACCAAAACAAGCCTTTTACCCGCAGCCGCTAGTCTGGTGCACCGCAAAACATACCGTGTAAGGCCTCGATAATCACACCCACCTTGGGGTCGTCGAGGCGATAATAGATTGTCTGTGACTCGCGCCGCGTCGCCACCATACCGCCACGACGCAAGGTCGCCAGATGTTGCGACAGCGCCGACTGACTGAGGGGAACCCGCTCATTCAACGCAGTCACTGATAACTCTCCCTCGCTCAGCGCACAGAGAATCATCAAACGATTTCTGTTTGAAAGCGCCTTTAGCAAACTTTCCGCCTCACTGGCATGGACTGCTAAGTCAGCCAGATCTCCATCAATTTCCACTCTACGCATCTCCAGACGTCTTACCCAATATTTTATGCTGGCATGAAACCTCTATACATTATGTATTGCTAAAATAAACAGTGCTAATACAATAAATCTATATTAGCCTGTGATTTGCAAATAAACAGAGGGGAGAGCTCGCACCCCTTTATACTATGCAAGATAAACTTGGGCCAGATCTCTTCAAAGAAGGCGCAGTCCTACAGGACGGACTTTCGCCGGCCAGGGTAACAATTCTTTCTATTCCAATCGCCGGCTGACCGGGTGAAGCGAGGTAAAAGCAAACTTATTTGAGGGGCGCGACAACGACACTTTCTTTAGTCAATGTGAAGAAAACAGTAACTTTTTTGCTCTGCTGCGTTATAGTTTTTAAGTCGCCATTGACACACAGCACCACTCTGCAATTGAGGAAAACACCATGACTAGTGCAAAGCACCTCATTCAAGAAGCCAAAACCAAAGTTCGCTGTATCGACATCGCCGAAGCTAAAGCGTTGATCAAAGCGGGCGATATCACCCTGCTCGACGTGCGTGAAAAAATCGAACATGACGCAGGGCATATTGAGGGCTCCGAACATATTTCTCGCGGCGTTCTCGAAATGCGCATTGAAAATAACCCAGCCTTTAAAGATCGTGGCGCGGCCATCCTCGTTTACTGTAAATCAGGCGGACGCTCAGCCCTCGCAGCAGCAACCTTGCAAGATATGGGCTACGCAAACACCTACAGCCTCGAAGGTGGTTTCGACGCCTGGAGCCAACACCAGGACATACCCGAAGGCATTGTCGACTAAGTAAGCTTGAGCGGCCAATATCCCCTGACTATGACTTCTACGACGGTGGGTCGTCTTATTACAAGTTGCAATTCAGACAAACATCACAGGTCAGTAATCGAAGAACCGCATAAAAGATGTCTTTATATTAATCAAGCCTAATATAACAGAACAATATAATTAAGATATTGCTAATATAAGTAATACTAATACAATAAGACCTCACTCAAGCTAGAGGTCTAGACCATGGAAGTAAAAACCTATTTCGATCAGGACACTTCAACCTTTACGCATCTGGTCTGGGATGGCAGTTCCAAGCAGGCTGTAGTTATCGATCCAGTACTAGACTTCAACTACCGTTCGGGTCGCACCGGAACCAGCTCTGCCGATGCTGTTATCAATGACATCAAGCAGCTCGACCTCAGCCTCAAATATACGCTGGAAACCCACGCCCACGCCGACCATTTAAGCTCAGCACCCTACTTTAAAGAGCAATGTGGCGGGCAAACCGGTATCGGTGCTCATGTACCCATTGTTCAGGAAGCATTCAAAGGTATCTTTAACATGGCCGACTTCCCTACCGATGGTCGTCAGTTTGACCTACTGCTAGCTGAAGGCGACAGTCTCGCATTGGGCGACCTGAGCATTAAGGTACTCGAAACACCCGGACACACACCCGCCTGTGTGTCCTACCAAATCGGCGATGCCATTTTCATCGGCGATACCTTTCTGGCACCCGGCTACGGTACTGCCCGTGCCGACTTCCCGGGCGGAGATGCCAGCACGTTGTATCAGTCACTGGAGCGTATTCTTAGTTTTCCCGATGAAACGCGGTTGTTTCTGTGCCACGATTACCCAGAGGCCGGTGTGACACCGCAGCATGTTTGCACGGTCGCCGACCAGCGCAAGAATATTCATGTGCAGGGGGCTGGTGCCGATGATTTTATCGAGTTGCGTAAAGCCCGTGACGCGCAATTGGAAATGCCGGTGCTAATTTTGCCCGCCATCCAGGTAAACATCCGTGCTGGCGAATTACCGGCTCCTGAAGATAACGGCGTCGCTTACCTGAAAATACCGTTAAACCAAATCGGTCAATAAGATTATATCTCGCCACCCAATGACCCAACCTCAATTGAAATACAGGCAATAAAATATGCATCCATTTGTACTAGCATTGATTGGGGGCGGCCTTGTCGGCCTGGCCGCCGTTATGATGATGGCCCTGAAGGGGCGCATCGCCGGTGTCAGTGGTATTTTAACCGGCTCGCTTGCTGAAAGCGGCGGCGAACGTATCTGGCGCATCCTCTTTATAGCAGGCGTTATTGTCGGTGGTGCTATTCCCGTCATGCTCTCCAGTGACTTCAAGCCACCGATACCCCAAAGCGGCACCCTGCTAACCATTATTGGCGGTCTCGCTGTGGGTATTGGCACCGGTTTAGGTAGCGGTTGTACCAGTGGCCACGGTATTTGCGGCATCGCACGCTTATCTCAACGTTCGATAATCGCCACCTGTACATTTATGGCCGCAGGCTTTATTGGCGTCTATCTACTCAAGCACGTATTTGGAGGCGTATAAAATGCCAACGCAAAAGATTGGACAGCAATTATCCGCCCTCGTATCAGGTCTGGTTTTTGGCATAGGTATGGCGATATCGGGCATGACCAACACCGAGCGCGTGCAAGGCTTTCTCGATCTCGCCGGTGCCTGGGACCCCACCCTGGCCTTTGTAATGGGTGGCGGGCTTATCGTTACCTTCATCGGCTATAAATTCGTGCTCAAAAAACCCGCGCCCATTTTTGGCGAGACCTTCCATCTGCCAACGAAAACCGATATCGACAAAACATTGTTGATCGGTGCCGTGCTTTTCGGTGCTGGCTGGGGTCTGGTCGGATACTGCCCCGGCCCGGCAATTGCGGGCTTAAGCTACGCCTACCCAACAACTTTACTATTTGTAGCGACAATGATCATAGGCCTGCTTTTGGCACGGGTCATCAGCAGGCGTCTTTAAGTATTTTCAATGCCATAAAGCCCATGAATTTCCGAGGTTACTCTAAGTGACCTTCGGTTTTTTTGGCTCTACTAATTCCCATAATTTACCCTCAGCAGTCACTTTACTTTTAGTCGCGCTAACACCTTAAACCGAAGTTTACTCGTCCTGTTTTCTGACCGCTAATCTTAGTCTAATCGTGTTCGGTAAACCCGTGATAAAGCTACCCAAGGCGCCTTTATGCAAGGCCACCCTCTAGAGCGCTTTGCATAATTTTCATGTTATTGTTGGTGCCATTGGCACCCGCCGTGCCGGCTTTCAGTATTCAGCGAGCCGCATTTTGCTGAGAGGCGAACTTGGATCCCGGCTTTTAATGCCATAAACTCGGACGACAAACACCGTATGTACTCACACGAACAAGACGTAATCGCAGCGGGCCACCGTATCACCACTCTGCTGCTAGGTGAGCCAGAAACAGATAAGCCTACCCTCAGTTTTCTCCACGGTGGTCTCGACTGCATTGGCATGTGGCGCGAGTTCCCCCAGCAATTGTGCGAAGCCAGCGGACTTGCCGGGATTGTCTATGACCGCTG
>JBFHDT010000245.1:0-4014 GCA_041584575.1 Porticoccaceae bacterium | reverse complement strand
TATAGGGATTTGTGGGCAGTTCGTCGAGTTGAAGCGTAGAAAATTTGAAGGCAGCAATAGGCGGCGTTGCGCTATTTCTGTGTATGGTGATGCCTGGTTTTGCTGGTAGCCTGCAGTCAATAGTAGTGGCGTGCAAGTGGTTTCAATCCCTTGGGCTTTACTCGCTTAAGCGCGAGGGATTGAGGGATAAGCGAGCCTAATTTTTGAAAAGGTAGGGCTATTGTTGCTTAAGAGGCCTGATTGGCTTCTTCACTGTCGTCCTCTACAGGGCTTTTGATTGGCTCCAGGCTAAGTCCCGCACTATTCGCTTTTTTTCCAACGGGTGTTGCCGCCTTGCCTGAGTCATGGGCCGGCGCACCTTGGCCGACTACGCTGGGCGGATTATTTCCATGCTTGAGCTGGATTTTCAGTCGTAAGTTATTGCGAGAGTCGGCATTGAGCAGGGCTTCTTGCAGGGTGATTTTACCGGCGTCGTAGAGTTCACACAGGGCCGAGTCAAAGGTTTTCATGCCCTGATTTTCAGATTTTTCCATCACTTCGCGAATTTCGGTTACCTTGCCGCCTTTAATCAAGTCGATAACGCGGGGTGTGCCGAGTAATACCTCGATGGCAGCCGCACGTTTTTCGTCGACGGTGGGCACCAGACGCTGGGAGATGATACCGCGTAGGTTTAATGAAAGGTCGAGATATAGCTGTTTATGACGCTCTTCGGGGAAGAAGTTAATAATGCGTTCAAGTGCCTGGTTGGCGTTGTTGGCGTGCAATGTGGATAGGCAGAGATGACCAGTTTCGGCAAAGGCCAAGGCGTGCTCCATCGTTTCACGGCTGCGAATTTCGCCAATAAGAATGACATCAGGGGCCTGGCGAAGGGTGTTTTGCAGGGCATCTTCGTAGCTATCCGTATCAACGCCAACTTCACGTTGATTGATAATGCTCTTTTTGTGGGGATGGAGAAATTCCACGGGGTCTTCAATGGTAATGATATGGCCTGAGGTGTGAGTGTTGCGATAGTCGATGAGTGAAGCCAGCGAGGTCGACTTACCTGAGCCAGTGCCACCAACAAACAACACCAGGCCGCGCTTTTGTAATACCAGCTTCGGCACGATGTCTGGCAGGCCAAGGTCACGAAAATGCGGGATTTCCGTTTTGATGACTCGTACCACCATGGCCACGTCACTGCGCTGCTTGAATATATTGACGCGGAAACGGCCAATGTTTTTTTCCGATATAGCCAGATTCATTTCTGGTTTATCTTCAAACTCGGCGATTTGAGCGTCGTCCATAATGCTGTAAGCGATTTTTTTGATTTCACCCTTGTCATAAGCTTTGTCAGTGATAGGGGTAAGTTTCCCCAGTACTTTCATACTCGGTGGCGCGCCGGTGGAGAAATAAAGGTCGGAGCCGTCTTCTTTGACGATGGTGCGCAGTAAATCAAGAAATTCCATGCTTCAAAGCCTTCGTAGGAGGGTGTGTATTTATACTGCTAAGGCTATCAGGTAAAAGTGGGCGGAATAAAGCCTTGGCTATGATAAGTGTGAACTTCTTCGAATAGGGGCTAGAGCGGGTTGACGGGGGCGATAATAGAGGGGTTCTATTCGTTTGTAATGGGTTTGTTAGTCGTCTTATTCGATGCTGCTAAACTGCCGTCATTTTATTTGACCACTACATACGTGGCTGGTGTAGACGCCGGTTAAGTTAGGTAGGAGTGCCATATTATTCGATACATTAGCGCATTGTTCGCCTGCTTATTTTTATCTGGCTGTTCGAGCTTTTTCTTCTTCCCCTCTAAAAGCCACCTGCAAACGCCTTCTGCCTACGTTTTGGCTTATGAAGATGTGCAGCTATTAGCCGAGGATGGGAAAAAATTACATGCCTGGTTTTTGCCCGTGAGCCAGAAACCTAAAGGCAGTGTTTTATTTTTACACGGTAATGCAGAAAATATAAGCACTCATATTTACAATGTTCTCTGGTTGCCTAAAGAGGGGTACCAAGTTTTATTACTGGATTACCGAGGTTTTGGGCATTCTGATGGCGTGCCAAAATTACCGGATGTTTTTCTCGATATTGATGCTGCTATGGATTGGATGAGCAGCTCGGCTCAGATGAAAGAGCAGCCCTTTTTTATTCTTGGGCAGAGCATTGGTGCCAGTTTAATGCTGCATAACACCGCAAAACATTCTGATAATCCGCAGTTGTGCGGCCTTATTAGTGATGCTGCCTTCACTCGCTATCGAGATATTGCCAGCCATGTTGCTCGTCAATCCTGGGTCACCTGGCCCTTCCATTTTCCTGTGTTTTGGCGGGGTTACAATCAATATGACCCCCTTTATGGGGTGGAAAAGCTACCTGAAACTCCGATACTCTTTTTTCACAGTAAAGATGATCAGATCATTCCATTCTCGAATCTCGATCCGTTGGTGCAGAGTCATCCGGGCTACCACCAGCGCGTTGTAACCCATGGCCGACATACGGCAACGTTTATGCACGCAGTTAATCGCCAGGCATTGCTGGAATTTATGCAACAGCAGGATTGTTCTCGCTGATGCGCAAAGCTGTCGAGGGGTAGGACAGGATGAACACGGATTTGTCGTATCCGGGGCGAGGGAAGCCTCCGTTCTAGCCTGAGGCTTATCGACAATAAGAGGGGCCTGTCCTGGTGCGGCCCTTAAGCCTTTACCGCGAAAACACGATCTGGCGGTTTCACGGTGTGAGGGGTTAGCGTAGAAAATCGTTACGCGATAAAAAGCCTACTGAGACGGGGTGGGAAGTTGGACGAGAGCACCTTGCAGTGCGATATACGCTTTATTCATCCAAACTTTGGTTCTCTGGCGTTCCATCAGCGACAAATGTGGGGTGTCGTTGCTGCGTATATTTTGGGCGCCCCAGAAACTGAAACTGAGCTTGTCAATTTTATTCATGGTTGCCGGGTGCAAGGCAGGAAGTTGTGTTGCGATGAGGCTGCTGTTCTTTTCCCGATCACTGATTAGCTGGTCAATACCTTTGAAATTGCTGCCACGACCGAGGTTTTTCACGACGATGCAATGTAACTTGTCAGTGTATTTATCGAGGAACTGTTCCAGTAAGCCCGCGGAGTCAGTACCGTCATCGATCATGTACCAGTAAACTAAGGGTATTCCCATCTCCTGGCAGAGTTCCAGTACGCCGCTCTCTTCGAACCAGCGATCCAGAAAGCGCTCACTTTGAGCCGGCAGGTCGAGGAGAAGGTTAATATCTTCCTCAACGGCAGCTTCGATAATGGCATCGCTGCTCTCAAATTCGTCCAGCTGCACGGGTTGAGTAAACTCACCGTAGAAGCGACTCAATGTGGCGTGTGACTGGTCGGCGTCAAGTCCCAGATACTTTTGACCCACATCCAGAAAATACTGAGAGAGGAGTCTTGCGAAGACAGACTTTCCAACACCGCCTTTTTCGCCACCGATAACATGGATAGTGCTCATTCTATAATTTCCCTCTGATGAATGCTGAAGTCCATTGAAAAATAGTCGGTTGAAATGTCGCTTATATGACAGAGCCCTGTCATCTGCCAGCTAACCAGACTGGCTTTGAAGAGCCATTGTACTCGACATTTATACTCGAGATTTGTTTTCGATACTTGTATTTGAGATTGGCGATCGGGGTTAAGGCGCTATTCTGTGCAATAACGCGCCCCTTTCGCCCCACCTAAAATGCCATCTGTGAATGAGTTGTCCTTTACGATAGGCCATGACTATAGGGCCATGATTTTCGCTTTCTGTTCCTCAAGTCGCGATAGGGCACTTTCAACCTCGCTGAGTTTTTGCCGCTCTTTAGCGACCACGTCATCTGGCGCATTGGCAATAAACTTCTCGTTAGAGAGTTTACCGTTTAAGCGCCCTCGTTCTTTATTCAATTTGGCGAGTTCTTTGTCGAGGCGGGCTAGCTCTGCCTTTTTGTCGATGACACCGGCCATGGGTACAAGAATTTCCATGTCCCCAACCAGGGCTGTTGCCGAGGGTGGTACTGGTGCGTTGGCAT
>JBFHDT010000244.1:0-4024 GCA_041584575.1 Porticoccaceae bacterium | reverse complement strand
GCCGCCGCCAACCACGACGACATGACGGGATCGAACCACACGGGCCGACAAAAACTCCGCATCTTTCAAGTTGCGGAAGGTATATACGCCGCTTCTATCAATGCCGGGAATTGATGGCACATGTGCTCTCGCCCCCGTCGCGATGACTAAAATATCGAAGTCATGCTCCCGACCGTCAGCATCTGTAACGGTTTTAGTGGCCGTATTTATGTGTCGAATAACCGAAACGACGTAGGAAAAATTAGGCTTTTCACTCGACGAAGGAAGCGGTATATCCAGTGCCTCACGGTTTATTTCTCCGGCGAGCAGAGCTGAAAGCTGAACCCGGTTATAGGGCTGATAAGGTTCATTGCCAAACAATTGGACATGAGCCATTGGTGCTCGCTTTAGTAGCGTCTCCACAAAACGCATGCCTACGGGGCCACTTCCAATAACAATTATTTTGGCATCGCTAGGTGGGGCGGTGGCGGTGGCAATGGTTGATTGGCAGGTAGTGCTGTCAGAGGATTCGAAATTTTTTATTGCTAGATCTGGCATAGAGGGGTTAAACGAAAAATGGTGTACGAGCTTTAATTACGGGAACTAAAATCACAGCATTTAAACGTTTCAATAAAAAACAAAAGACAGCCATAGAAAACTTCCCACAGGGATAAATTCTTTCAATTAATCAACCTTAATTGCTTAAAAGCATCATCTGTGCCAACACACTAAAACACGATAAACGTACTGAAAAACCTATGTATCAATCCGTGAAATAAATAGACTTGTTATTGTTTCGTTATTATTGGTGCATGCCAGAGCGGGCAATGCACCACGAGTAATCAGGGGGAATAGTTTGTCAACTGACTTCGCTAACTAGCGTGGCTGTTATTTGCACCAATAAATCAGGTTTATGCAAATATCTGTGATCATTGTAGTGCAGGAATTTTTGTGAATATGTGTGTGGGGCTGGAATATTACTGTTGTTTGAGAGGTGTTTTTTTTAGCCAGATTAGGCTGCTCAGTTTCAGCTACCTGATTAAAGCAGCCCAGCCTGTTTTTTTAAAGTAAATTTAATTACCTGACTGCTGGCACCGCAATAGCGCTGCCAGCAGTCAGGCCGCTTGTTAAACCTTGGGGCAAGGGTAGGTGGAAACCCATGCCCTAAGATTTAACAATACTTATTAAAAGCACGACTCTTTTAAGCGCACGACTAGACGTTCAAGCGCTTACCTAGAATTGTTTCTGCAAAAAGGCACCAATTTTTTCAACAGCTTCCTGCCCTTCATCCAACATGGGGGCAAAGGCGTGCCAAACGTGGAAGAGCTCAGGCTCATCCAGAAGTTCAACTTCAACACCCGCGGCACGAGCTTTCTCAGCAACGGTAATAGCATCGTCGTAGAGAATCTCTTTGCCACCCACATGAATACACAGCGGCGGTAAGCCCGCCATATCGGCAAAGACGGGTGATGCGAGTGGGTTTTTGGCATCTGTACCGTTGAGGTACTTCTCACCCAGCGAGTACAGACCTTCCGGTTTAACCATGGGGTCGATATCGGCTCGGGCTTTGACTGATTCAGCTTCGCCACTAAGATCTGCCCAGGGTGAAATCAATACACCGGCCGCGGGCAGGTCGATGCCCTTGTCGCGTAGGTTGACCAATGTTGCCAACGTCAGGCCGCCACCGGCAGAGTCTCCAGCGAGGGCGATGTTTTTTGCCTTATAGCCCTGAGCCAGTAGCCAGCAATACGCTTTGGTAGCATCTTCTACGGCAGCGGGGAAGGGGTTTTCGGGAGCCAGCCTATAGTCAAGACCCAGGGTCTTGACGCCAGCGTGACGGGATATGTTTTGCATCAAATAGCGGTGGCTTTTTATCGAGCCAATGACATAACCCCCACCGTGGAGATAAAGTACAACGCGGTCATCGGCAGCGCCGGGGGCGACCAAAAATTCAGCGGGAACACCGTCAGCATCGATCACCTCCTGTGTCACATCATCGGGCACGAGAAAACGTGCACCGCCTTCATCAAGGTTAGCTCTCTCCTGTTCTAGAGACAACGACCCCAGAGTCGGCAGTTTTTCAAAAATAGTCAGTAGTTTGTCGAGTTGGGCTTGTGACATGTATTGTGATCTCCGGTCATTATTAGTCTTTTAATTTAACAGCTTGGAAATTATTTCAATAAATTAGATTAACTTTCAAGGGCTTACTTATTAAAGGCCTTGCGCAATACTTGAACAGCTTCATCGAGGAAGCTACGCGCCTCATCCAACGCCCCGGCCATTGATGCAAAACCGTGAATTTGCCCTTCATAACAGACATATTCAACCGGCACACCAGCGGCTTTAAGTTTGTCGGCATAAGCACGGCCCTCATCGCGCAGGGGGTCGAAGCCCGCTGTCATCACATAAGCAGGTGCCAGGCCTGCCAAATCATCATTGAGCAATGGGGAGGCCAGTAAATTGTCCCAGTCTTCCGTTTTCTTTAAGTAATGGCCGAAAAACCAGTTCATGGCTTTGGCTGTTAGAAAATAGCCGTCTTCGAAATCTTTGTACGACTGAGTTGCTGATCCCATGCGGGTGGCGGGGTAGATGAGTAATTGTAGTGCGAGCTCTGGGCCGCTGCGTTGTTTGGTCATTTGTGCGACGACAGCGGATAAATTGCCCCCAGCACTGTCACCACCCACGGCAATGCGACTTTTATCAGCACCAAGTTTTTCGGCATTATCTGCCGCCCATTGCAGCACGGCATAACAATCCTCGGGTGCTGCAGGGAAGGGATGCTCGGGGGCGAGGCGGTAGTCAGGTACCAGGACGATGCATTGGGCTTCGTTGGCATAGTGGCAGCACTCTTCGTAGTGAGTCTCAGGGCTGCCGATCACCCAGCCACCACCGTGGTAGTAAATAAAGAGGGGCAGGTTGTTAGTTTCGACGCCGTCGGGCGTGATCACCAGGGTGCGAATAGGACCATTGGGGCCGCTAATCTGAATTTCCTGGGTGTCTTTTACCTGGGGTGCTGATAGACCCAGGAGTTGCGTGGTGGTGGCAAAAATGTCGCGACCTTCTTCTGGGGTACCTTCACCGAGCCCCGGTGTCCCACTTTCAGCAGCGCGTTTTAGTAGTTCTTCAGCTTGACTATTTAATGCCATGGAATACTCCTGTTGTTATTACAATTTATTGTCTTTGAAGGATTGGCTGGGGTTTTAGCTCATAAGGAAATGACCGTGCATAGAGGCGACAGGCTTATCAGGGTCGTCCTGCCAGCACTGTACCTGCACATTGGCTACCCGGCGGCCGCGTTTAGTAACCAGCGCCTTGGCGTGAAGATCTTTAATAAAACCGGTGCGCAGATATTCGACGGTGATGTTAATAGTGCGTGGTAAATCATCGCTTTCCTGATCATGAGCCAGTTGCACAATGGCGGCCATTTCCAATAAACCGCCGATATTGCCGCCGTGTAGGGCTGGAATCCACGGGTTGCCAGTCAGTTTGGGGTCGGCCTTAAGTGTGGTGATTAACAACCCGCCATATTGGTGGACTTCAATGCCCAGTGACTTCATATAAGGGATGTTTTGAGAGAGAATAGAAAAGTCTTCAGTTTCTTTTGCCCGTTTAATCAACTCCATAAAATTCATTGCGTTGACTCTCCTTCGCTTGGCAATGGCTGCGCATTTTTTTGTACCTGCCTGCCGGTGCCTTTTGCGGTAATCATAAATGTCGCCGTCGCATTGGCAATAGGTTTGGCTTTGTCTTTCTGATAGGCAATACCTCGAACAAAGCAGACGTTTTTCGTTACCTTGTAGCAATGACCATAGGCAAATACCGTTTGCTCAGGAGTCGCTGGTTTTAAATAATCAATGCGTAAATCAAGAGTGGCGATAGTGGTCGGCTCACCTAATGCAGCGATGACCGATAAACCACAGGCGGAATCGAGAGAAGTGGTAATAATGCCGCCGTGAAGAACACCAGTCAGTGAGTTACCGGCAAGGTGTTTGGCATAGGGTACGGCAAGGGTTGCTTCACCTTTATCAATATCAATAATTTCCAG
>JBFHDT010000243.1:0-4053 GCA_041584575.1 Porticoccaceae bacterium | reverse complement strand
TTGATCATCAAGTATTGAAGGCGGAGAGTGGGATCTATTATCATTACCCGCAATAAAATGTAGTTAATTTATCTTTATAATTGCTTGTAAATAAACACTTATTTTTTTATTGGCTTGTTTTTATCGCTTTCATCGGCATTTGTTGAGGTCTTTGTGTAAATTTACTACAATGTCGATCTTGTTGTGAATTAACACTTAAAGTTACTGAGTTTGCTGTATCTTCGATTAGTGATATTGTGAACGAGCCATGCCAATAGGTAATACTAGAGAGCCCCACTATGAGTGAGCAGGATCAGAGTCTGGTAAAAATAAGGGAATGGGTTGATGAAGACCCTGTTGAAACAAAGGAATGGCTTGACGCACTTGATTCTGTTATTAAAAATCAGGGGGAAGAGCGTGCGGTCTTCCTTTTAAAGCAGCTAATCGACCAGGCTCACGACCGCGATCTATCTCCGCCTCGGGCAATTACAACCCCTTTCAGAAATACCTTGTCGCCAAATCGTGAAAAGCGTATGCCCGGCGATTTGTTTATGGAACGGCGCATTCGCTCTCTTATCCGCTGGAATGCCCTTGCCATGGTAATGCGAGCAAACAAAGATGATGAGGGCCTGGGCGGGCATATTGCTACCTTCTCCTCAGCGGCTACTCTTTATGAAATAGGCTTTAACTATTTTTTCCGCGCCAATACTGAACAGCAATTGGGCGATTTGGTGTATTTTCAGGGCCACTCTGCGCCGGGCATTTATGCCCGTTCTTTTCTTGAAGGTCGTTTTGACGAGAGTCAACTCGATAACTTTCGTCGTGAGATTGACGGCCAGGGTTTGTCGTCCTATCCCCACCCCTGGCTGATGCCAGACTATTGGCAGTTCCCCACGGTGTCGATGGGCCTGGGGCCGATACAGGCGATTTATCAGGCTCACGTGATGCGCTATCTTTCGGCGCGGGGACTGGCACCGCGGGGTGATCGGCAGATCTGGGCCTTCCTTGGCGACGGCGAATGCGATGAGCCTGAATCGCTCGGAGCCATTTCGTTGGCCGGTCGTGAGAACCTCGAAAACCTTACCTTTGTAGTGAACTGTAATTTACAGCGTCTCGACGGCCCGGTGCGCGGTAACGGCAAGATTATTCAAGAACTCGAAGGTGTCTTCCGCGGCGCCGGTTGGCATGTGATCAAAGTTGTGTGGGGTCGCCACTGGGACTCTCTGTTTGAGAAAGACACCACCGGTCTGCTGCAAAAACGTATGGACGAAGTTTGTGACGGTGAATTGCAGAACTATAAGTACAAGGGCGGGGCTTACACGCGTGAGCATTTTTTCGGTAAATATCCCGAGTTACTAGAGTTGGTTGCTGATCTCAGCGATGACGAAATTATGTATCTCAATCGCGGCGGTCACGATCCTTATAAAGTCTATGCCGCCTACGCCGAAGCCGCCGAAAACAAGGGGCAGCCGACGGTGATTCTGGCGATGACCGTCAAGGGTTATGGCATGGGCGAGTCGGGCGAGGCAGCCAACGATACCCACTCTATAAAAAAACTTGATATGCAAAGTTTGAAAAACTTTCGCGATCGCTACGGCCTGCCAATTAGTGATGAAGAGCTGGTCGACGTGCCCTATGATCGGCCCCCAGAAGATAGCCCCGAACTGATTTACCTGCGCAAACAACGAGCTGAGCTCGGTGGTTATTTACCGGCTCGCAAGGCTGATTTTAATGCTTTGGACGTACCGCCATTAAGCGATTTTGCCAAGCAATTAGAGAGCACTGGTAAGCGCTCAATCTCGACCACTATGGCCTTTGTTAGAATATTATCGACCCTGGTGAAAGACAAAAAAATCGGTCAGCGCGTCGTGCCCATCGTGCCCGATGAAGCCCGTACCTTCGGTATGGAGGGTATGTTCCGCCAGTTAGGTATTTACTCTTCTGCCGGCCAGCGGTACGAGCCCCACGACGCCGGTCAAATGCTGTATTACAAAGAGGATAAGCAAGGTCAAATTATGGAAGAAGGCTTGACCGAAGCCGGTGCCATGTCGGCATGGATTGCCCATGCCACGGCTTACAGTAATTATGATTGTCCGGTCATTCCTTTCTATGTTTTTTACTCGATGTTTGGTTTTCAGCGCATTGGTGATCTGGCCTGGGCGGCCGGTGATATTCAAGCGCGAGGCTTCTTGATTGGGGCCACAGCCGGGCGCACCACGCTCAATGGTGAAGGTTTGCAGCATCAAGACGGCCATAGCCACTTGATGGCGAATACCATTCCCAACTGTCGTAGTTACGACCCGACTTACAGCTACGAGTTGGCCGTTATTGTTCAAGATGGCTTGCGCCGCATGTTTGAGGCCAAAGAGAACTGCTTCTACTACATCACCACGATGAACGAGAATTATCACCACCCAGAAATGCCCGCAGATGCTGAAGAGGGCATTATTCAGGGCATGTACTTTCTCGAAGAGGTTAAGGCCAAAAAAGTAGCGAATAAACCTGCCAAAAAAGTCCAGCTGATGGGTTCGGGGACAATTTTAAATGAAGTCAGAGCGGCGGCTGATTTACTCAGCGATGAATTTGGTATTAGCAGCGATGTCTGGAGTTTACCCAGTATTAATCAGCTGGCTCGTGAGGGACAAAGCTGTCAGCGCTGGAATGTACTGAACCCCCTTGAAGAAGAGAGAGTGCCCTATATTAGTCAACAATTGGCTGGGCGCGAAGGCCCTGTAGTGGTGGCAACAGACTACCTGAAAGCCTATAGCGAGCAGTTGCGTGCCTTTATATCGACAGATTTTTTCACCCTGGGTACTGATGGCTTTGGCCGTAGTGATACGAGGGCAAAACTTCGTAATTTCTTCGAGGTCGACCGGCGTTATATTGCGGTAGCCGCTTTATATGGCCTGTATAAGCAGGGCCAGTTAAAGGCAGAAGTGGTGAGCTCGGCCATTGAAACCTTAGGTATTGATGCCAGTAAAATTGATCCGGTACTTTTATAGTGTTGGCTATTAGAATCAGACAGTACAGCCAATAAAAAACAAAGAGGATAAGGTGTGGCTAGCGAAGTTATTGTTGTACCCGATCTAGGCGGTGCTGAAGAAGTTGAAGTGATTGAAATTTCTGTCGCCGTAGGCGACAGCATTGAGGTCGAACAGACATTAGTAGTGCTGGAGTCAGACAAAGCGACGTTGGAAATTCCCGCGACATTAGCGGGCAAAGTGTTAAAAGTATTGGTCAAAGAAGGCGACAAAATTGAAGAGGAAGGTGTACCTCTGGTGGAGTTAGAGATTGCTGAAAGCAGCGATGATACTGCAGAGGACAAAACGCAAGATGAAGAGCCGCAGCCCTCTGAATCTGCCGCTGAATCGAAAGTTTCCAACTCTGATACTTTTAGTTCCGAAGCGACTACTTCAGCTCCCGACGCGGATATAGAACAGGCTGAAGAAGACTCTGGCTCTCAACAAAAGACAAGTACCGTCGCCGACGCGCCAGCTACTCCGTCGTTGCCCAAAGCAGACGAAAGTACCGTATATGCAGGTCCACTCGTGCGAAAGTTAGCCCGCGAAATGGGCGTCGATTTCGCCAATGTGAAGGGCACCGGTCCCCGCGGCCGCATTCTGAAAGAAGATATTCAGAGTTACGTCAAAACCCTGACCCAACAAAGCGCTTCATCTACTCAAGTAGGTGGCTCAGGTATTCCCTCGGTACCCGATACCGACTTTAGCCAGTTTGGTGACTGCGAAGTGCTGGCGATGACGAAAATCGAAAAGCTCACCGCTAACAATATGCACCGCAGCTGGTTGAATGTGCCTCATGTGACCCAGTTCGACGATGCTGATATCACTGACTTGGAAAGCTTTAGGAAATCACTTAAAGCCGAGGGCGAGGCCCGTGGAATCAAGCTGACTCCTGTCGCCTTCATCCTCAAGGCCTGTGCAGTGGCGCTGGCCCATAACCCCGTATTAAATCGCTCCATTCACAGTGACGGCGCGAACTACACACAAAAAAATTATCTACACATTGGCATGGCCGTAGACACCCCCCGAGGTTTAATGGTGCCAGTGATTCGTG
>JBFHDT010000242.1:0-4056 GCA_041584575.1 Porticoccaceae bacterium | reverse complement strand
GTGGTCAGGCCGGAGCTGAACTCCACATCCATGGATTCAACCAGCGTAAATTGTTTGATCGTAAGAGCTGTCAGCAATGCAGTTGTCGCCAATGATTAGAATCAAGCGCAGTTATACCGAAGAGTTGGCGCTAATTGCAATTGTCTATTTAAAAGCTCACTTGAAAGCACTTTTTTCGACCCAATATAGCCGGGGAAGTCATTATTGAGGATTGCTAAAACGTGGCCACTGAAGAGCAGGAAAACAAAGGTTCAGAGCAAGAGCCAGAAGAGTTGCTGGAACAAGGTAGCACCGAGTCGAGCGAAGAGGGTACAGCAGAGCCAGATGTCGCGGCACTCAGCGAAGCGCTACAGCAGGCTAAAGATCAAACACTGCGCACCCAGGCTGAAATGCAAAATCTACGTCGTCGGGTTGATCGCGATGTTGAGAATGCCCACAAGTTTGCTCTCGAAAAGTTTGTCGGTGAGCTGCTGCCGGTGGTCGATAATCTTGAGCGCGCACTGGCTGCCATTGCTGGGGATGATGAAAGCTTAGCAGCGGTGCGAGAGGGCATTGAGCTCACTCTTAAGAGTTTTCTCGGGGTGCTCGAAGGCCGCAAAGTGAAGCAAGTTGAACCCTCGGGCGAGCCATTTAACCCTGATTTTCACCAGGCTATTTCAATGGTGCCGAATCCAGATGTAGCGGCTAATACGGTGATAGAGGTCTTTCAAAAGGGCTACACACTCAATGACCGATTGGTCAGGCCGGCGATGGTGGTGGTTTCAAAGGGTGCTGAATAGGAATTCCTCAGCGGCAGGGTTGAATTTATCAATCTTGGGACAATATATAAGCGCATAGCAATGCGGTACTTGATTTAACGAAATTAACGATTTGTGGTTTGGAGAAAACAGGCATGGGAAAGATTATTGGAATTGATTTGGGCACAACGAATTCTTGTGTTGCCGTCATGGAGGGCGACAAGCCCAAAGTCATTGAGAATGCTGAGGGCGGTCGTACAACGCCTTCTGTTGTCGCCTACACAGAAGAAGGCGAGACACTGGTCGGACAGGCGGCAAAACGCCAGTCGGTGACCAATCCCACCAAAACCTTGTTCGCTGTTAAGCGATTGATTGGTCGTCGTTTTGACGATGACGTCGTGCAAAAAGATATCGCAATGGTGCCTTACTCCATCGTCAAGGCTGATAACGGTGACGCCTGGGTTGAAATCGATGGCGAGAAAAAAGCTCCGCCACAGATTTCTGCGGAAGTGCTCGGCAAAATGAAAAAGACGGCTGAGGATTATCTTGGGGAGAGCGTCAGCGAAGCGGTAATTACGGTGCCTGCCTACTTCAATGATTCTCAGCGTCAGGCGACCAAAGATGCCGGTAAGCTAGCTGGCCTCGATGTTAAACGCATTATCAACGAACCCACTGCGGCGGCACTGGCTTACGGTATGGACAGTGCGAGTGGCGACCAGGTGGTAGCTGTTTACGACCTTGGTGGTGGTACTTTCGACATCTCGATTATTGAGATTGCTGATGTTGATGGCGAGACTCAGTTTGAAGTGCTGTCGACCAATGGTGACACCTTCCTCGGTGGTGAAGATTTCGATATGCGCTTGATCGAATATCTTGCTGACGAATTCAAGAAGGACAATGCAGTAGACCTTAAGGGAGACCCCCTGGCCATGCAGCGCTTGAAGGAAGCGGCAGAGAGCGCGAAAATTGCTCTGTCCTCCGCTCAGCAAACCGAAGTCAACCTGCCCTATATCACCGCCGATGCCACGGGTCCCAAGCACCTGGTCGTAAAGCTAACGCAGTCTAAATTAGAGTCTCTGGTTGAGGATCTGGTTGAGCGATCGCTAGTGCCACTGAAGACAGCCTTAAAAGATGCAGGCATGTCAGCTGCTGATATTAGTGATGTTATTTTGGTCGGTGGTCAAACGCGTATGCCGCTGGTGCAGAAAAAAGTCAGTGACTTTTTCGGCAAAGAGCCACGTCGTGATGTTAACCCCGATGAGGCCGTTGCCGTTGGCGCCGCGATTCAAGGTGCCGTGTTGTCGGGCGATGTCACCGATGTGCTGTTGCTGGATGTAACACCATTAACTCTGGGTATCGAAACCATGGGTGGTGTTGCTACCCCGGTGATAGAGAAGAACACGACTATCCCAACTAACAAGTCGCAGACTTTCTCCACGGCTGACGATAACCAGGGTGCGGTGACCATTCATGTTGTTCAGGGTGAGCGCAAGCAAGCGGCGAGCAATAAATCACTGGGTCGTTTTGACCTGGCCGATATTCCACCCGCGCCCCGTGGTGTGCCACAAATTGAGGTGTCTTTTGATATCGACGCCAACGGTATTTTGAACGTATCGGCGAAAGACAAGGCCACCGGTAAAGAGCAGTCCATTGTTATTAAGGCTAGCTCGGGTTTGTCTGATGAAGAAATCGAGCAAATGGTTCAGGATGCCGAGGCTAACGCCGATAGCGATCGCAAGTTTGAAGAGTTGGCTCAGGCGCGCAATACCGCTGACGGCCTTGCTCACGCGGCGCAGAAAAGCCTCGACGAAGCCGGTGATAAAGCCACTGACGAAGAGAAAGGCCAGATCGAAGAAGCGATTAAAGGCGTCGAAGAAGCGGTTAAAGGTGACGATAAAGAAGCCATCGATGCTGCGGCTGCAAAACTGTCTGAAGTCTCGGGTGGTTTGGCGCAGAAGATGTACGCTGAAGCTGAGCAGGCGCAAGCAGGTGCTGAAGCCGGCGGTGAAGCGGCTGACGATGCTGAAGATGTTGTCGACGCTGAGTTTGAAGAGGTCGACGAAAAAGACGCTAAATAGCAGTTTGTTCGGGTGAAATAACCCGGCATTAGGCGCCGCCACAAAACGCAGGTTTAAGCCCCTGCGTTTTGTGCTGAGTGGCGCAGTGATAAATTGGCGCAAAAAATAAATGAATGAGTAAATTATGGCGAAGCGGGATTACTACGAAATACTAGGCGTGTCGGAAGACTCGGATGCGAAGGATATTAAAAAAGCCTATCGTCGAGTTGCGATGAAGCATCACCCGGACAGAAATCCGGGTGATGAAAGTGCCGAGGAGAAGTTCAAAGAGGCTAGTGAGGCCTACGAGGTCTTGTCTGACGAGCAGAAGCGCGCCGCCTATGACCGTTATGGCCATGAGGGTGTCAACGCCCAGGCCGGTGCTGGTGGCGGCGGTGGTTTTGGGGATGTCTTCGGCGATGTCTTCGGCGATATCTTTGGTGGCGGTGGCCGCGGTCGAGGCCCGGCTCGTGGTGCAGATTTACGTTACGATTTACAACTCGATCTTGAAGAGGCGGCCAAAGGCACTAAGACCACTATTCGTGTGCCTGTAAAAGTTAACTGCGGTGAATGTAAAGGCAGCGGTGCGCGCAAGGGAACTTCGCCCATCAACTGCACAACCTGTCATGGTGCTGGTCAAGTGCGCGTCTCCCAGGGCTTTTTCTCCGTGCAGCAAACCTGCCCCCAGTGTCGCGGTCGTGGCAAAATAATTGCCGATCCCTGTGGTAAGTGCTACGGCAATGGCCAGGTCGAAGAGCAGAAAACACTCTCGGTGAAAGTGCCGGCTGGTGTTGATACCGGTGACCGCATTCGTCTCTCGGGTGAAGGTGAGGCTGCCCCCGGGGGTGGGCAGTCGGGTGATCTTTATGTACAAATTGTGGTGCGCGATCACGCTATTTTTGAACGTGACGGCGCTAACCTTTACTGTGAAGTACCGATTGGCTTTGCCGATGCTGCACTGGGTGGTGAGCTAGAAGTGCCGACGCTGGATGGTCGCGTTAAACTGAAAATCCCCCCTGAGACACAGACTGGCAAGCTGTTCCGCATGCGCGGTAAGGGTGTTGCTCCTGTGCGTGGTGGTGGTCCGGGTGATCTGTTGTGCCGGGTAACGGTCGAAACACCGATTAAACTCAACTCTAAACAGAAAGAGTTAATACGTGAGCTAAATGAGTCATTGCACCACGATAAGCATTCTCCCCAGCGCACATCCTGGTTTAAAGGTGTTAAGAATTTCTTTGATAGCTTTAGCAGTTAGCCAACTT
>JBFHDT010000241.1:0-4075 GCA_041584575.1 Porticoccaceae bacterium | reverse complement strand
GCAGTTTATTAGCAATCTCTACTATAGTGATTTGATTACCACTTATTTTTCTTCCGCTAACAAGTTTAGGCTTAGAAAAGTAGTAGCCCTGAAAGAAATCAAAACCCATCGCCAGGCACTGCTCGGCTTCACTTTCTGTCTCAACCTTTTCTGCCAGCAACTTCACACTATGTTTTTTGAGCTGAGCAATTTTATTAGTCAATTGCTCTATACCAATATCAGCCACATCCAGTTTAATGATGTCGACTATTTCTAGGTAAGGTTCATGCAGGGGATCAAAAATATAATCATCGAGGGCTAAGGTGTAACCCCGTTTTTTTAAGGTCAAAAGGGCGTCTATTACCTCATCATCAGGCTCCACATGCTCCAGAATCTCAATGACTATATTTGAATTAATATCCGGAATAGGATAACTGCCGACTAGAAATTCCCGCGGCATATTAATAAAAGCAGCCTTGTCGCCGACCAAATCTTCAAAGCCAATAGAAGTAAACACATTGCCCAGCAACTCAGCTGTCGCCAAGCCGTGGTCATCGACATCAACATAGTTATTGCTATTTGAACGATAGAGCAACTCGTAAGCCGCGACATTAAAGTTCCGGTCATAAATTGACTGGCGACCCACATAGATTAAATCAACCATACACGTCCCTAGTGAAAAGGAGGCTCCATGCACTGCTGTTGATCTTATCTAAACGATGAGCCAGCACACAGCAACGAGGAATGAACTACTAAGATAACAGTAGATTGTTACTGATGCTGTGCACTGTTCGTGACTTTACACGGTTTTAATGCCACTCAACCATAAGCTTTGGAGCGCGCAATCATCCGCTGAGCCTGGGTGAAATGAGGCTTATCGAGCATGATGCCATCAAGGCCGACAACACCCATATCGGGATTGGCTTCAAACACTTCAACTACGCGTCGCGACCATTCCAGCTGTTCTGCGGTAAACGAGAAGGATTCATTGATAATATCGACTTGATTCGGGTGTATCGCCATCATGCAGGTAAAGCCCGCTCGGCGTGCACCCAGGCAAGCGTCACGCAAACCCTCGTCATCCTTAAAATCGGTGAACACTGTATTGCAAGGTTCGATACCTGCAGAAGCAGCTGCCGCCAAACATAGACTACGCGCAGTGCGAAACAAATCATCCCAACTACCGTCGGGTAAACGATGGGTTTCAGCACCAACATCGGCAGAAAGGTCGAACTCACCCCAGCTGACATAGGCCAAGCGATCACTGCAGTCGGTCAAGCCGCCCATACTGAGCACACCCTGACCAGTTTCTGTGCCGATCACCAGTATTTTGATATGACCGGCAGGTACCCCATCCCTCGCTTCAAGGGCACTAATATAATGGTCGAAGCGAATCACATCCTCGCGGGTGCGATATTTGGGCAGCAAAATATAGTCCGGCGCGCCACCGACGACAGCGGCGAGATCACCCAATGTCATATCACCACACAAGGGGTTAACCCTGACCAGCAATTTTTTGGTGCGCGAACCCAAGGGGTTGGCATCAAGAAATTCCCGCGCCAATCGACGACCCTCATCTTTCCGACTCAGGGCAACGGAATCTTCCAGATCGAGAATCAAACCATCGGCATTAGTACCCACACCTTTGGCAATTTTCTTCTCGCTATCGGCGGGTAAAAAAAGCATTGATCGCATCAATATTCTCCGCAGTTTAGTCTTTAGGACGAGTGGCCATTAAGGCAGTACGCTTAACGGTAGCAACAAGCTCATCGCGCTGATTAAAACCTTCGTGTACGAAGTTAACAATGCCTGAGTCATTGCGCGATTTGCTGATACGCTTGTCCAGTACCGTGGTGCGCGCGCGAATGGTGTCGCCGTGAAAGGTTGGGCGCGGGAAGGAAATATCCGTCATACCCAAGTTGCCCAGCGTGGTGCCTAGAGTCAGCTCCGTCACCTGCACACCCACCACCAGAGCCAGGGTGAACATGCTGTTCACAATTCGCTCACCGTAAATACTATCCTTTGAAAACTCGGCATCGATATGCAAGGGCTGGGTATTCATGGTTAGGCAGCTAAACAAGGTATTATCGTACTCGCTCACGGTACGACGCACCTGATGATCAAACACCGCACCCTCTTCAAAATCTTCAAAATAGTAACCGGCCATCTCTCTTCCTCTCGCTAATGAATGTGGAAGTGAAATTGTAGCACTGCAAGGACCTAGGATACGACTCGCCCCAAAGGACTGTTTTTATATCAGGCTTTTCTCGTAGTAGACTAGGCAACAATAATGATGTCACAACTCCCCACGACCCTACGACAAATAATAGAGCCCAATCATGACAGATAAAAAAACAGCTAAGGCCCTCACTTTTGAAGAGGTAATAAAGCAGCGTAAATCGGTGCGTGGCTTTTTACCCAAGCCAATCCCGAAAGAGGAACTGCACAAAATTTTCGCCCTCGCCCAACAGGCGCCGTCGAACTGTAATATCCAGCCCTGGAATGTCGCTGTCGCCTCGGGCGAATCCTGTAAAGCACTGCGCGACAAGCTCGTCGCAGCAGTCGAGCAACAAGTAGAACCCAATCCCGACTACTCTCGCACCGAAAGTTTCGAGGGTGTATTTCGCGAACGCCAAGTCAACACAGCCATTGAGCTTTACAACAATATGGATATCGGCCGAAATGACCAAAAAGGGCGATTATGGGCAATGATGCGTAACTTTGAGTTTTTCGACGCCCCTCACATCGCTTTTATTTCCATGCCGAAAATATTCAATGAATCTGTCGCCATCGACGTCGGCATGTATGCCCAGACTCTAATGCTGTCGATGACTGCCCACGGTGTCGGTTCCTGCGCCCAGGCTAGTGTTAGCCGCTACCCTGATATTATTCGCGAGCATTTTGGCCTCGACGACAGCCTCGCTGTTTTGATCGGCATCTCTTTCGGCTACGAGGATATAACAGTGCCTGCAAACCGTACTATCGTGCCCCGAGCGAACATTGAAGAAGAAGTCTTATTTTTAAATTAAGCCGGGGCACCACGCAAAGCCATACAATTGCCTTTTACTAAATAGCAATCTAGAAAAGTTCAAAGACTATTTGCAACAACTCAGAATAAAGGCAACGATCATTATTTTGTAGTAGAACGCTTTAGTTAATTATTATTCACAAAAAACATCACACAGAACAATTAATATTTACAACAAGGCATGACTTTTTCTTTGCCACACGCTACCCATTTTTATTACTGAAAAAGCATCTTGTCATTACCTTTATTTAATAAAAAAGCGCCGGCAATCCTTGCAGATCGCCGGCGCTGTATAAACTAGTTTTATACTAGTCTCTGCAATTATTAACGGGTGCCACGACGTCGAATAGAGGCTGCAGTGAAGTAATCATCGTCAAGTCGAATACTAAAATCCGGTGCGCTATCTTCATTATCCAGCAAAATAGCCAACATACGGCCCGCTTGCATATCGTAGAAAGTTTCCAGAGTTGATCCCATGAAACCCACGTCATACCATATAAGACTGTGTAGTTCTTGCAGACGCCAGATTTGATCGCGACGATCATAACCATCCATCAACATAATCCACCAGGAATCTTCATCCAAATAAAATACGCGACGGCCGTAGTCATGCTTGGTGCCCTCACGCAATGTACCCTCAACAGCCCATACACGGTGTAGTTCGTACCGCGCATGGTCCTGGTTTATACGCCCACTCTCGGTGATAACATCATTCGCTTTAAGATCACCTGAGTTTAACTTATAAGCATTGTAGGGTATGTAGATTTCCTTTCTGCCTAGCAGCTTCCAGTTAAAACGATCATTGGGGCCATTAAAACCAAATTTCTGATCGGTGGTCGCGAGGCCATCGCTAGCACTCAGCGGGTTGTCATAAACAATCTGTGGTGCCCGCTTAACTCGCCGCTGACCGGGGCTATAAACCCAGGCACTGCGGAATTTATCCATAAAATGAACAGGGTCATTTGCCAATACAACTTGTCCGGCGATTTTAGCAGGCGCTGTGATGGTCTGGTAATAAAACATCGAGTCAACACCAGGATCAAAACTTTCAATGGTGTTAGTTGGCTC
>JBFHDT010000240.1:0-4085 GCA_041584575.1 Porticoccaceae bacterium | reverse complement strand
GACGCGAGGCCTCCAGTCCAGAGCAAACAACGCGCAGTCGTCTAGAAAAATACAATGGTTGGATGAAACCGCAGTGACAAGGGTCGATGCCGAAAAATCAACAAACCAAGCAAATCGGCGGTTCTCAGTGAAGTACTGTTTACTCCTACTTCCTATCCTTTTGCTTACTAGCACCGCCAATGCGACACCGATGAATAATGCCGACATCATGCAAAAGGGAAATGAGTATTCGGATATTAGTCGCCTGTATCAAAAAAACCCAAAGACGACGGGCTGGATTAAGCTCAACGACGGTTCTATTTATTCACCCTGGGCCAGACACTGGGCTGAGTACACAGCCTTCCTCACTAAAGGCATTTGGGATATTGGGCTTAACGTTAGTAATCATGGCAACCTTCAGGCTGGTTCAGGTTGGTACAAAGCCTTTGAAGTACACAGTCGATTAACTGACACCTCACTGGTAACTCAAGAAATTCTGCAAATTAAAGCAAGTGACACGCAATTTCATCACGCTCTTTCTCAAGTTGATATTGTCGCTGACGGACATTACACCGCGCGCTATACCTGGCTGAACGACAAGTGGGGTGGCAGTGCAGACCCTCTGCACCGAGATGCCAACATTCAAATCGATAGCGTTTTTTTTAACCGCGTACCCGAACCATCCAGCCTCGCATTGCTGGCTTTTGGCGCAATCATTCTAATGACTAAAAAACGCTCACAGTTGATTCGCGAAGAATCTGGTTTCGGTTCACTCATTCCACAACTCGATTGAGAGCTCTGCCCGTTAGTGAAACGCCCCAAAGTCGATAAAGAAACACCCAAAAACCGGGAGCCTTTTAAGGCCAAATACCCCTCTGGGAAGTCACCACAACCAGCTTATCAAGAGCAATGACTAATGAGGCCGTGCGTAGGTCGAGCGGATAGACATGGTCATCTTCCGCCAGCGCACTTTGTTCAGCGGTTAGTAACTTCAAACGTTCGACACTGACATCAACCGCCTTATTCATTTTTTTGAGTAACTTTTCATTCACCTCATCCAGCTCCCACTGCTGGTTTTCGAGGTTTTGCACCCATTCAAAATAACTCACCGTGACACCTCCAGCATTAGCCAGGATATCGGGCAATACCTGGATACCCTTGCCGGCGAGGATACGGTCTCCCTCGGGGGTAATGGGTCCGTTCGCCGCTTCAACGACTAGCTTTGCTTTAATTCGTTCAGCATTGTGAGTGCATATTTGATGACTGAGGGCCGCCGGTACCAACACATCGCAGTCGACTTCCAGCAGGGCATCATTGGTGGTACTCATGGTACCGGGTAAGCCTATAAGAGAACCGTGTTCACGCTTATAGGCGGTAACCTCTGCCAAATCCAGCCCCTCTTTTTTGATGATGCCACCCTGTGAGTCACTCAAGGCAACTATTTTGGCACCCATACACTGCATTTGTTCGGCCACGACAGCGCCAACATTACCAAAGCCCTGAATCGCCACTGTGGCGCCATTAAGGCTGCTCAATCCAGGCACCATATGTTTGGCTATAAAATGACGAGCGGCATAACAAACGCCCCGGCCTGTTGCCTCACGTCGTCCCATGGAACCACCGAGGGAGACTGGCTTGCCGGTGACGACAGCGCGATTATTATTGCCGCTGTGCATCACATCGTAGGTATCAAAAACCCAGCTCATCGTTTGTTCATTCGTATATAAATCAGGCGAGGGAATATCCGTATAGGGGCCAATATTGTCACCTAGCTCACTGATAAATCGTCGCGTAATACGGCGTAGTTCGTGGGAGGATAGTTTTTTAGGATCGCAAATTACCCCGCCTTTTGCCCCGCCAAAAGGCACCTCAATTAAAGCGCATTTCCAGGTCATTAAAGCAGCCATTGCGCTGACTTCATTAAGGTCAACATCGGGGTGGAAGCGTATGCCGCCCTTGCCCGGCCCCAGCGTGCGATTGTGGACCACCCGGAAACCCTTGAATACCTGTACCGAACCATCATCCATTTCAATGGGAAAGGTGACACTCACAATCCGCTTCGGGTAGCGCAACACCTCAATAACTCCCTTGTGAATAGGGGCGATACGGCACAGGGCCCGGTCGAGATTAATATTGGTCATCGTCGTAGCGCTACTATCTTTAGGCCCGCTGTCTTTCATCGTAACTTGTTCCATACTATTTCACTCCTACTGTTTTATAGTGCGTAAAACATGACCTTATTCATCGTCTTTTGTTTCAAAGGCCAGTGAATACTGATGGCCCGCCTGATCGTGTGTTGCGTCAACAAAACGTAATCCAATACCCAGTAAACGAACACCTTGCTCTCCTCGCCACCAGGCTTGTTCGCATAAGCGCTGATACCCTTTGAGTGTAATGCCATCAGGTAACTCTCGCTCTACTGTTGTACTGGTAAAATCACTAAAGCGCATTTTTAAATAATGCCGACTCACCTGATAGGAATTATCAATATTTTCATAACGGGTTTGTAATTGCTCAAAAAGTGCGGGTAAGTGGGCGACGCAAGTAGCGGCATCGGGTAAATCATCGGCAAATGTCGTTTCAACACTGAGGGATTTTCTACGCCGATTTACTCTCACAGGCCGGTTGTCGATACCTCGGCTCAACTCAAATAAACGCTTACCCAATACACCAAAATGCTCGGTTAAAGTCATTAAACTGAGCTGTCGTAAATCGCCACAGGTCTTTATTGACAACTGGTGTAATTTTTTTTCGGTGACCTTACCCACACCGAATAACTTGCCTACCGGCAATGCCTGTACAAAACCATCGACCTGTGGCGGGGTGATGACAAACAAGCCATCGGGTTTACGCCAGTCACTGGCTATTTTTGCCAAAAATTTACTCGGAGCAACACCGGCAGAAACAGTAATACCAATTTCATCTTTGATACGAGTACGAATGGCCTCGGCCATTAAAGTGGCGCTGCCCTGGTAGAGTGTGGTGGCACTAACATCGAGAAAGGCTTCGTCGAGAGATAAGGGTTCAACCAGGGCGGTAAAATCAGCAAAAACTTCACGGATCTGCAAGGCAATCTCGCGATATTTTGTAAAATTGGGGGACACAACAATTAAGTCGGGGCACAAGCGTAAGGCGCGGGCTGTCGCCATCGCAGAGTGTATGCCGTAGGCACGCGCGGCATAGTTGCAGGTGGCAATCACTCCCCGGCGTTGAGCGCTACCACCCACGGCAATCGGCAACGAGGCAAGCGAGGGGTCATCGCGCATCTCAACCGCCGCATAGAAACAATCACAGTCACAGTGGATGATTTTTCGCTGCTGGCTGGGCTTAATCATAGGGGTGAAGTGACGCAACACAGCAATTAAGAGTCATAGGGCTTATGGGCTTATGAACTAGAGATTAACGCTTGCGCAACAGACTCAACCCATCTGCCAGTGGCAACAAACTGAGATCGACACGCTGATCATCTCTTAGCTGGGCATTGAATTGCTGAATCGCCTGGGTGTCCGCGTCATCGGCCGATGTCTCCAATACCGCACCACCCCACAGTACATTGTCGACGACAATCAGTCCGCCGGGGCGCAACAGCGCCAGACACAATTCGTAATAGTCGCTATAAGCGGTTTTATCGGCATCGATAAACGCAAAGTCAAAACTGCCCGCCTGTCCATCGTCCAGCAAGGTCTGCAGGGTTTGTGCAGCGGGGGCCAAACGCAAATCAATTTTATGGGCGACCCTTGCCGTCTGCCAGTAGCGCTGGGCAATGGCTGTTGTTTCAGCATTAATATCACAGGCGACAAGCAGCCCCTCATCCGGCAATGCCTCGGCAACGGCCAGTGCACTGTAGCCGGTATAAACACCGACCTCGAGGGCTCGCTTCGCACCCATTAGCTTAATCAGCAAGGCCATAAACTGGCCCTGCTCGGGGGCAATTTGCATCACCGCCATGGGTAGTGCCGCGGTTTCAGCGCGCAATTGTGCTAACACGGGGCTCTCTCTTAAAGAACTCGCCAATATGTAGTCGTAGATCGCTTGATCGAGACTAATGTATTTAGAAGGCATTATTGAAACCCTTTGTGTGGACAGCGAAGAACTGACAAATAGTG